>CALINF010000227.1 GCA_938045215.1 uncultured Halieaceae bacterium
GAGTTTGGGCGGCTATATCGCACGAGAGGCGGCGCGCGACCTGCCTGCAGCCGTCGCCAAGGTGATAACCCTGGGAACGCCTGTGTTTGGCGGACCACGCTATACCGCAACAGCCGACTTTTACGAACGTCAGGGCATTGATGTCAAAGAGATTGAACAAGCCACAATTGAGCGCTTCGCTGAACCCTTGAACGTACCAGTAGTGGCGTTGTACTCGCGCAATGATGGTGTCGTAAGTTGGGAAGCGTGCATCGATCGCTGGTCACCGAATGTGGAACATATCGAGGTGAAGGCGTCGCATCTTGGAATGGGGTTTGCGCGGGAATCACTGAAAGTTGTGGCGAACAAAATCTAGTCGCTGACTCAGTGCATCAGAGCGCCACTGGTACCCCATGCCGAGGACAGGATGTAGCGTCAACCTGAGGTGCGGCAACGCCACACCTCAGAGGCATTTTCAGGCTAGGAACCGGTATCTGCACTCGTTGATTCTGCGCTCTCAACGCTGGCCTGTTCTGACACAGCTTTGTGCGCGCGTTCAATGACATACGCATGGATGTCGTCTGCATCTTGCTGGGAGATTTCGCCCCCAAAGCCAACCATGCCATTTTGCCAGTGCAATCCACCCAGAACGACTGAGTCCCAATTGGCATGCTTCTCTGGTGTCAGTGCACGCAAGTCAGGAGTAACGCCACCACCTACCACACCATCTCCGTGGCAGAACACGCAATAAGTGAGATAGACGGCCTTACCGGATTCTATCTGCGCGGCCGAGGCGGTCTGCTCCGGTGGGTTAAACACCAATTGGCGATCAACCGCGGGGGGCAGGCTTGCATCACCGTTGAGTTTGAAGACCAGCAATCGACTGCGGTTGGGAATAGGACCCGCGGTGAGCGCTTCTCCGCCAACCAAAGGCAGCGCTCCTCCCCAGCCTGCGACGATGGCCACATACTGTTCGCCATTAATGCGGTAGGTAGCAGGTGGAGCCACAACGCCGGTTTGTGCGTCAAATTGCCAGATGGTCTCGCCAGTATCCGCGCTATAGGCTACTACCTGACCGTTGGCATTACCCTGAAAGACAAGGTTGCCCGCAGTCGACAGGATACCGCCATTCCATGGGCCTGCGTGGTCGACACGCCAGCGCGGTGCTTTGGCCACAGGATCCCATGCTATGAGCGAGCCTGTGACAGTATCGAGTACTTGTTGTTTGATAGCAGGGTCGTCTGGCAGTGACGCCGGCCGGGTATCGGTGCCGGTATTCCAGTAGCCCTCGCGATGCCGAAACTCAGTATCAGTTTTGTAGACCCAGGGAACGTCCTGAGCAGGAATGTAGACGAGGCCGGTCTCCGGGTTGTGGCTCATCGGGTGCCAGTTATGACCACCTATAGGGCCGGGTAGGTGCAACGCACCGGGCTGGTCATCCTCGTAGCGTGCACCCTCTACTTCAACCGGGCGGCCAGTTTCCAGGTCGATGTGCGTGGCCCAGGTAACCGTTGCGTAAGCATCAGCCGAGAGCAACTCACCAGTAGCACGATCCAGAACATAAAAGAATCCGTTCTTGGGGGCCTGCATGATGACCTCGCGCGACTGCCCTCCAATATCGAGGTCGGCCAGAATCATATGTTGAGTGGCTGTGTAATCCCAGGCCTCACCCGGTGTGGTTTGGTAGTGCCAGACATAGGAACCATCGTCGGGATTCAGCGCCAGAATGGATGACAGATACAGGTTGTCGCCGCCCTCCGGGCTGCGAATCTGGCGATTCCAGGGAGCACCATTGCCCACTCCTACATAGAGCAAATTCAATTCGGGGTCGTAGGCCATTGAATCCCAGACAGTGCCGCCACCACCAACATCCCACCATTCTCCGCCACCCCAGGTGTCAGCCGCTTGCTCCAGTGCGGGATTCTCAAAGCCGTCGGCAGGATTGCCTGGTACGGTGTAAAAACGCCACGCCATCTCGCCATTGCTGACTTTATAGGCAGATACGTAGCCGCGCACTCCGAGTTCACTACCGCCGTTGCCGATGACAACCTTGTCTTTGACAACGCGAGGGGCGCCAGTGATGGAGTAGGGGCGGCTGCGATCGGTCGTCTGCACTTCCCAGCGCACACTGCCGTCGGCGGCGTTCAGGCTGATCAGGCGACCGTCAATCGTGCCAAAAAACAGGTGGCCATTGTCATACGCAACGCCCCGGTTGACCACGTCGCAGCACATTTTAACCGCCCATTCGCGTGGAGCTTGTGGATCATAGAACCATTTGAGTTCGCCGGTCAGGGCGTCATGTGCATACACCATGCTCCAGGAGCCCGTTGTGTAGATCACCCCGTCGACTATTAGTGGCGTTGCCTCCAGTCCCCGATTGGTTGGGTAGTCAAAATACCAGGCAAGGCCCAGCTGATCGGCATTATCAGCATTGATGTCGCTCAGATCACTGAACCTCGCTTCGGCATCATTCAGTCCGTGTTTGCGCCATTCAACATCTGGCGCTGAGGGCGCTTGTGAGACGTCAGTCTCTGTTTCCTGGGAGCACGCTACAGTAAATGCAGCTAGTCCGGCGATGCATAGACCCGCCGCAAGTCGGTGAAAGGGTGTCATGGCTGTTACCTGTTATAGTTTTCAATCGTGAGTTTAGCGCAGAATCTCAAATCAGCCGAATGCCAACGCAGCAGAATCGAAAATTGATAGTAGAACCAATAGCGTAGTGCGAACGAAGCTAAAATCCAAAGTGAAATCAGTGACATGAACATTTCGACAGGAACAATAGCCGGGCGTTATGTACTACGCTGGAAGGGGCGCGTGCTTATCTTCCTGCTTGCGCTCCAGTGTGGGATTTTACATGCAGCTGTGCAGAGCGATGCGAGCCCGGCCGAAGCAGCCGCTAGCCGGTTCCAGCGTACGGTGCTCGGCCTGGAGTCTGCCCCCGATGAATGGCGCAGCGAGTTCGCCGATGTTGCGCTTATGCACCTTGCAGAGATCTATCTGGGGGAAGCTGATCTCGCTCGTAGCGAGCGCGAAGAGTCGCTTAATGCGGCCAAGCTCGACGGCTGGTCGCGTGCCGTAGCTGACTACGCCGACCAGCTGATTCTTGTGCAGCAGGACGTGGAAACCGGTTTTCCGGTCGAGGTGTTTGCCCGCTTTCCCGACGAAGCGTCGTTGCGGGTGGCCGGTAGAACGGTGATCCTCAACCATCCACGTGCTGATCAGCAGGCCGCGTATGAGCAGGGCGTACTGCTTGATTTTTGTGGTCGGCGGGATTGTTTCTCCCTGACAGCACCTGATGTGGAGCCAGGTAACAGGCCTGAGCCGATCCCGGTTTCTGTGCCAGTGGTAACGCCACAGTGGCGCTTCACCGAGCGAGGTGCGGTGTGCTCGCTCAACAGCTTCCAGCTTCGTTTTGGTCAGGCGAGTGATCTCACGAGCGCCAGGTTGCTCTGCACGCAGCTACTGCAGGAAATGACAATGCTCGCCATGGAGATACGCTGGCAGCAACGACATGGCGTGGCTGCGAACTGGGATGTCATTGCTATCAAGGCGACGCCCCAGCGGCCGCAGCACATGGTTATCCTGAACGAAGGCGGCGATACACTGCTACTTTCTCTGCCTGTTTTACATGCGCAACCGGCCC
>CALINF010000228.1 GCA_938045215.1 uncultured Halieaceae bacterium
CGGTCGCGCTCGCAATCGTGCCGCTGAGCAGCTACTGGTGGAGGTCAAGGCCCACGAGCGTCAGGATCTGCGTCTTCTCGACGTGGAGGATCTGTGTAATCGGTTTCATAAACTACAGGATTCCACCGTGCGTCCTGAAACACTGGATCTGTATAAATCCCGTTTGTCAGATGCTTTGGCGGACTTCATCGCTTGGACGGACAACCCGGATGCGTTTACCCCGCGCGACAGTGAATATCGTGCTACCCGCGAGTTACTGAAGAGCGAGCCACCAGAGCTGTCTCTGGCGAGGGAGGAGCTTGCGCTCAATCCACCGCGCAGTCCCCATGAGATCTTCCCCGTACCGCTACGACAGGATTTGGTCGTCTATGTGCAGAACGTGCCACTCGATATGACGCTCAAGGAGGCAGAAAAGATTTGCGCGGTCGTGCGGGCTCTGGCCGACCCTGAAGCGGGGGAGGAATAAGTGAGCCGACTGATTCTGTTCACACCCCTGTTGGTGTTTGGCCTGGGCGGCATTTATCTACTGCGGGTTTTCCTTGATGGCAGTAACACTGGCCCTTTCTATGACAATCTCTTGCCCGAGCTCATTGGTTTCTGCCTGGAGGGATTCTTCCTGATCGGTCTATTCTCCTTGATACAGCGGCGACGAGAGCGAGAGCGCAAGGAGGAATTGCGGCTGAGCCTGCGAGGAGCGCTTAGAGATATTTTGAGCCACATAGACATTGGCCTGCTGGGTGAAAATGCGGAACCCTCTGACTCCGGGGCGCTGCAGGAAGACAACAGGGTAGTTGCTGAATTGATCGTCAAGCTGGCAGAAAACCCGCTAACGGTTACCCATATGGCCAAGTTAAAGTCAGTGGCACAGCGGAACCTGACTACGATACATGACCTGATACCGGTTGCGGCGCAGTTAAGCGCGGACCATATCCGCTGGTGGTTGGCGATCACCGATAGCGTGCGGCAGTTGTGTGATGCCACCGATAGCGGCGCAGTTAGCCTGAGTCTGCATCATTTTTTGGCCAATCTGGGGGAGTTTGACGATCTGGAGCTATAACCCAGAAAGGTGTTGTTAGTCTTCGATTGCGACTAGTGCGTCCGATGTTGTGCTGGTAGGATTATCAACCCCACATTGAAATCAGGTGGCGATCGTTATGTTTGATCGAAACAAGAATAAACAGCCGGCTACACCGGCAGCAACTCCAGCGGCAAGCACCTCAGCTGCGGCCACTACATCCCCCGTATCCTCACCGGCGAGCAACAGGAGCACAGCCATGATTGGACCCAGTATTGTCATTAAAGGTAGTGTCACTGGCGATGAAGATCTGCTGGTAGAAGGCACGGTAGAGGGAACGATAGAGCTGCGTAGCCATGAAGTGTCGGTGGGCACTTCAGGTACCGTTAATGCGGATATCCATGCCAAGGTTGTAAAGATTGATGGTGAGGTCTCAGGTGATGTCAACGGCGGTGAGAAGGTCATTATTTCCAAGTCAGGTAATGTGCGAGGCAATATTATTGCGCCGCGTGTGACACTCGAAGATGGTGCCATTTTCAAAGGCAGTATCGATATGGATCCGGGTGATGCTGCGCCAAAAAAGGCACCTGTTTCGACAGCCAAGCCAGCTAACATTCCGGCAGACGATAACATTGCACCAGGCTTTGACCTGAAGAGCGGTTGACGACAAGCCTTAGAAGCCCCGTGCGCAGCGATTCGAACCTCGCCATCTCATGAGCGTGACGCAGCCCTCGAAGTTGATGGCCTCTGTGATTCCGGAACCGTTGGAAGAAAGCCGCCTTACCGTGCTACATATCGGTAATGCTCAGCCAGAGACTGTGGATTTTTTCTCCAAGTACCGCTGTCGTTTGCATTTCGTAGACCTGTTTGCTGAATTGCCAATTCATGACCGGGACGACAGCCTGCCTCCACTTGCCGAGCAATTTGATACCTGGTTTTGCTTCCCCAAGGGCACCCAATTTGACCTGTGCCTCTTCTGGGATGTTTTCAATTATCTCGATGACGAAGCAATGCGCGCGCTGCAAGTTGCCCTGCGACCCTATCTGGGTGTAAAAACTCGCGCGCATGCCTTCGCGGTGCACAACCTGAAATCGCCGCGCAACGAGAAGTGCTATAGCCTGAAGTCGCTTGATGTGCTGGGTGAAAAGCCACGCACGCAACCCTTGGCGGGATATGCTCCACACAATCAGGGGCAACTGAAAGCGCTGCTCACCGATTTTGATCTGGTGCGCAATGTCCTGTTGTCTGACGGGCGACTGGAGATGGCATTGGGTGTCAAAGCACAGGTAGCGACGAGCGAGACAGACCGCACACGTCAACGCGTAATATTGTGATAATAAGGAGCTAGAAAGCATGGCCTGGAATTTTGGCGATATTCTCGACACTATCATCCCGGAACTGGCGCCGGATCATCCAGCGTTGGTGCACGGCGAGCGTGTTCTCACCTGGGCGGATGTCGACCGCCGTTCCAATAATTTAGGCGGATACTTGCTCTCGCACGGTATTGCAACAGGTGACAAGGTCGGTTTTTACATGCGTAATCGCCCCGAGTATATGGAGACGCTCGCTGCCTGTTTTCGCGCCAGACTTACGCACGTAAACGTGAACTACCGCTACCAGCCGGATGAAGTGCATTACATCTTCGACAACTCTGATGCCACGGTTGTGGTTTATGGCGAAGAGTTTCGGGACAACATTCTGGCGCTGCGTGAACGCCTGCCCAAGGTAAAGGTGTGGGTGGAGGTTGGCGACGTCGGTGATGTACCCGACGGTATTCACAGCTACGAATCCCTCGTTAATCAGGGCGAGGGCCAAAACCTTGAAGTACAGCGCTCCGGTGATGATCTGTTGTTTCTATACACTGGCGGTACAACAGGAATGCCCAAGGGGGTGATGTGGAGTCACCACAATCTGCGTGAGGCCCAGACGTTGTCCTTACGGGCAATGGGAGAGGTGCCTGAAACGCTGGAGGAGTTGCGTGAATCAGTACGGGAAAAAGGATCGGGCGAGGTAATGATCCCGGTGTGTCCATTGATGCATGGCACTGGACTGTTTACAGCGATGGGTGCGTTTTTCAGTGGGGGTACCGTGGTGACGCTCACCAGTCCTTCGTTGGATACCGCAGAGGTGTGGGCAGAGGTAGAGCGTAACAAAGTGAACATGATCAGTATTGTGGGAGATGCATTCGCCAAGCCATTATTGGGTGAGCTTCAGGCGAACCAGGGTAGATACGACCTTACGAGCCTGCGCAGCATCATATCCTCTGGTGTCATGTGGAGCATGGAGGTCAAGCAGGCGCTATTGGAGCACATGCCGACGACTTTGCTTGCCGATAGTTTCGGCTCTTCTGAAGCGGTAGGCTTCGGGGCATCGATTACCGCCAAGGATGCGCCCATTGAGACCGCTCGCTTTACGACTAACGACTACTGCAAGGTCTTTGATGAAAACGATGTCGAGATTCCGCGCGGTAGCGAAACGCCTGGGTTTATCGCATTCGGCGGTCCCATACCGGTAGGTTATTATGGCGACCCGGAAAAGTCGGCGAAGACCTTTAAATTGATTAACGGCACGCGTTATTCAATACCCGGCGACTTTTGTCTTGTGGCTGAAGATGGCACATTGACTCTTCTGGGTCGGGGTTCAGTTTGCATAAATTCAGCCGGTGAAAAGATCTACCCAGAAGAGGTAGAGGAGGCGCTTAAGCTGCACCCCAGTGTGGATGATGCACTGGTCGTGGGTGTGCCGGACGAAAAGTGGGGTCAAGCGGTAACTGGTGTGATTAAATTGCAGCCCGGTCATCAATTCGATGAAACATTGTTGATAGACTTTGTAAAAGGCGAGTTGGCCCACTATAAGGCACCCAAACATATTTTTGTGGGAGGCCCTCCGTTTCGGGCGCCCAATGGCAAGGCCGATTACAAATCGATAACCAGCTTCGCGAAAGAGCAGGTAGCAGCGCTCGCTCAGTAAGCTTCAAGTAGATGCAAGATGAAACAGTAATCAGGAGAACGGTATGAAGATGTTTTTACGTGGATTAGCAGCAACGTTGGCTTTGGCAGCGGCTACCGGCGTTTCGGCGCAAGATGTGGGTAAGCTGGTGGATGCCGTCGATCAGGATAAGGCCAAGGCATCTGTTGACACCGAGGGGCTCACGGAAGCCGTCAGCGGTGGCGAAGTAGATTACAAGAAAGCCTACGACTCGGTCGACAAAGAGAAGGCGGCGGATTCTGTGGATATGGAT
>CALINF010000229.1 GCA_938045215.1 uncultured Halieaceae bacterium
AACGGCAAACTTGAGCTGAAAGCGGAATGCGATATAGAGCATAACCAGAGCCAGAGCCAGCAGCATCGCCAGCCCACCTTGCTCGCGCAGTTCATCACCTACCTGCGGACCCACAAACTCAATCCGGCGCAGCACGACCTCACCTTCAAAGTTGTTTTGCAATAACTTCAGCAAAGCGGCACCCTCCTGGTCGGAGTAGCCCTGCGGCAACCGGATCAACACGTCGCGATCGGTACCAAAACTGACCACAATCGCACCTGCATACCCCTGGGTGTTTAGCGTGTCGCGAATTTCGTTCAGACTCACCGTCTCACTGTAATGCACTTCCACCAGCGTACCGCCGGTGAAATCCAGACCCCAATTCAGCTGACGAGTTGCGAGGCTGCCTATGGAGACTATCAGCAAGGTAAGGGAAAACAGCACTGCCAGCTTGCGCTGACCCATAAAGTTGATCACTTTCATGCTGTAGCTCCTGTTGCTTTTGGACCACCAATAGACAGGGTGCGCACCTTGCGGCCCCCGTAGAACAGATTCACCAGAGCACGTGTGCCCATAATCGCGGTGAACATGGAGGTCACAATGCCTACCGAGAGAGTGACGGCAAAACCTTTGACCGGGCCAGTACCTACGGCATACAGGATAACCGCCACAATCAGGGTGGTAATGTTGGCGTCGAGAATTGTCGCCACGGCGCGTTCAAAGCCAGAGTGGATCGCCATTTGCGGCGACAAACCAGCAGCGGTCTCCTCGCGTATTCGCGAAAAAATCAACACATTGGCATCGACGGCCATACCGACGGTGAGCACGATACCCGCGATACCCGGCAGCGTTAAGGTTGCACCAATCAGCGACATAAACGCGATCAGCAACATCAGGTTGGCGCTGAGCGCAATAACCGCCGCCACACCAAACACCCGGTAATACAGAATCATGAACAGAACCACCAGAGCCAGGCCGTATTGCACCGACTTTACACCCAGCCGAATATTCTCAGCGCCCAATGAAGGGCCAACGGTACGCTCTTCTACGAATGAGATAGGAGCTGCAAGCGCACCCGCACGCAGCATTAGTGCGAGCTCGGAGGACTCAATTGGGCTATCGAGACCGGTAATCTGAAACTGCGCACCCAGAGCCTGCTGAATGACAGGCGCCGTTAGGAGTTTCTTCTCGTCGTAAGGAGTTTTGATGATCTTCTCTGTGCCATCTTCCTGCATTTCATACCGGGTTCGATACTTGCGTTCGATAAACAGAACACCCATACGCCGCTTGACGTTATTGCGCGTAGCGCGCGACATCAACGTGCCACCCTCACTATCAAGGCTGATTTGCACGTTAGGGCGGCCGTTCTGATCGAAACTGGCCTGGGCGTTAGAGACACGCTCTCCTGTAATAATGACATCGCGCTCCAACCACTCGCTCATACCGGCGCGGTCGTCACTGCGATACTCGTAACGCTGCTTTTCGGAGGCTGCTGCGTCGATATTTGCCACCAGACGAAACTCGAGGTTGGCTACTTTACCCAAAATTCGCTTGGCTTCGGCAGTGTCCTGAATACCGGGCAGCTCCACCACGATTCGATTCTGGCCCTGGCGCTGCACCAATGGCTCAGATACACCCAGTTCGTTCACCCGGTTGCGCAGCGTCGTCAGGTTCTGACTGACCGAATAGTCCGCGATCTCCTTGCGAGTCTGATCAGTCATAACCGCAAGCACGCTCCAATCCTCGCCCTCCTCGACACGATCGAGAACCAGTTCCGGGTGATTCTCCGCAATAATCGCGCGGGCTCGCTCACGCAACTCTTCAGAGCGGAAGCGGGCGGCGACTTTACCTGCATTATCCAATGTCACCAGACCTCGAATACGCTCTTCGCGCAACGCACGCTTGACCGCGTTGACGTAGTACTCCATGCGCCGCTCAATCGCTGCATCTACATCGACCTCAAGCTTGAAGTGCACGCCACCGCTAAGATCCAGACCCAGCTTCATGGGCTGGGCACCATAGTCGCTGAGCCAGGAGGGCGTTGTAGGCGCCAGGTTGAGCGCCACGATAAAGCCATCGCCAAGGGCACGGGACACCCGCGCCTGTGCCAGCAGCTGCGTTTCCGCATCGGCCAATCGCACCAACGCGTTGCGACCGTCAGGCTCAATGACTTCGCCAAAATGCTCTACGCCGGCCTCTTCCAGGGCGGTGAGCGCCCTATCCAATACCTTGTCGTCAATAATCTGCGAACTGCTTTCGCCAGTGATCTGCAGGGCGGGGTCGGGGGCATACAAATTGGGGGCCGCATAAAACAATCCCACTAGTATGACCATCAGCACGAGCAGGTATTTCCACAGCGGGTACTTATTTAACATAGTATTGCTCTTACAGGAGGGCGGGGACGAGGTTTACACCCCGCCAAAAAGGCGCCCATTATAAAGAAACCGTTGGGGGTCACAAGCGCTGTGAAATCCTAATCCAACCACTGGCGAGCATTGCGGAACAAACGCATCCAACCCGCGTCTTCCCCCCACTCGGGCGGTGCCCATGAATGCTGCACTGTCCTGAACACTCGCTCGGGGTGCGGCATCATAATCGTGGCCCGCCCATCAAGTGACGTCAGGCCGCTAATACCCTCTGGCGAGCCGTTGGGATTAGCCGGATAACGCGTCGCCCGGGTCAGGTCGTTCTCGACATAGCGCAGGGCAACAGTGCCTGACGTGTCACAAGCTGCGAGGCTTTCGACCGTAGCGAACTCCGCCCTGCCCTCGCCATGCGCAACCGCAATGGGTAAATGCGAGCCGGCCATCCCACGCAGCAGCACCGAAGCTGAATCCTGCACCTGCACCAGGGTGAGGCGCGCCTCGAATTGCTCGGAGCGATTGCGCACGAAACGCGGCCAGTGCCCAGCGCCCGGGATCAGATCCTTAAGCGTAGATACCATCTGGCAGCCATTACATACACCCAATGTGAACGTATCGGGGCGATGAAAAAATTCACTAAAGGCATCTCGCGCGGCCGTATTGAAACGGATGCTCTTGGCCCAGCCCTCACCGGCTCCCAGGACATCTCCATAGGAGAAGCCCCCACAAGCTACCAGGCCCTTAAAATCGGTCAGCGCAACACGGCCTGCCAGCACATCGCTCATGTGGACATCCACCGGGTTGAATCCCGCTCGATGAAACGCAGCAGCCATTTCAACATGTCCATTGACACCCTGCTCTCGCAAAACCGCCACGCGCGGGCGGATGCCGGTATGAATGAACGGCATGGCAATATCGTCCTGAGGGTCGAAAGTCAGCGTTGCGGACAGGCCGGGATCATTCTCGTGCCCAATGCGCTCAAATTCCTCGCGGGCGCAATCGGGATTGTCACGTAAAGACTGAATTTCAAAGCTGGTGCGTGACCACAGGGCCTGCAATCGAGCGCGGGAATCCTGCAGCAGCGTTGTGTTTCCGTCTGAAATAGTAATGCCGTCGCCTGGAATAGCGCGACCGATTCGATGCAGGCAGTCTGACAGATCCAACCCCTCGGCTTGGGCAAGAACGTCATCGAGTGCCTCACTCGGTACTTGCAAAACGGCACCGACCTCCTCGCAGAATAGCTTGTCCAGCGCCTCGCCCGGCACTGAGGAGAGATCTATTGTGAGCCCGCAGCGGCCCGCAAACGCCATTTCCACCAATGTCGTAAGCAAACCACCATCGGATCGATCGTGATAAGCCAACAATCTCCGCGTGGTGAGCATCGACTGTATCAGGCTGAAAAACGCCTTCACATCCTCTGCCTGCTCGACATCAGGGGCTGCATTGCCCGTCTGCTCGAAGACCTGCGCAACGGCAGAACCACCCAGACGATT
>CALINF010000230.1 GCA_938045215.1 uncultured Halieaceae bacterium
GGCAAGCTCTGAAGCTCCAAAAACTGAATCCGGAGCAGCATTTTACACAACCGCCTCCGCCGTTCACGGAAGCGACTTTAGTCAGAGAATTGGAGGAAAAGGGTATCGGCCGGCCGTCCACGTATGCCTCGATTATCTCGACCATTCAGGATCGTGGTTACGTAAGGCTGGAAAACAAGCGCTTCTACGCCGAAAAAATGGGCGACATCGTGACAGAGCGGCTGCAGAAAAGCTTTTCCGAACTTCTGGATTACGGGTTTACCGCGTCCATGGAAGAGCATCTCGATGAGGTTGCTGATGGCAAGCTGGAGTGGCGTGAACTACTAGACGAGTTCTATAAGGAGTTCAGTGGTCTGCTGGAGCAGGCCAACGAGCCGCAGCCACTGGGCATGCAACCCAATGAACCGACGATGACGGATATTCCCTGCAGCAACTGTGGGCGTGATATGCAGATACGAACCGCCAGCACCGGCGTGTTTCTAGGCTGCTCCGGCTACGCACTGCCACCAAAGGAGCGCTGCAAGAATACGATCAACCTGATTTCGGGCGACGAGGCGATAAGCGAGGACGCGGACGACGAAGCTGAGTCGCGCCTGCTGCGCACCAAGCATCGCTGCAAGCTGTGTGATACCGCCATGGACAGCTATCTGATTGACGAACAGCGCAAGCTACATGTATGCGGCAATAACCCCGATTGTGCCGGGTTTGAGGTGGAGCAGGGCAAGTTCAAAATCAAGGGCTATGACGGTCCTGTGCTGGACTGTGACAAATGCGGCGCACAGATGCAGTTGAAGAGCGGCCGCTTCGGCAAGTACTTCGGTTGCACAGCGGAAGACTGCAAGAACACACGCAAGCTTCTGCGCAATGGTGAGGCGGCTCCACCCAAGATGGATCCGGTGCCAATGCCGGAGCTGGCCTGCGTGAAAGTGGAAGATCACTATATCCTGCGCGATGGTGCGGCTGGACTGTTTCTGGCCGCCAGTCAGTTCCCCCGTAATCGTGAGACCCGCGCGCCGTTTGTGGATGAGCTTCTTCCCCACAAGGACGAGATTGATCCCAAATACAAGTTCCTGTTCTCTGCGCCAGTGGAAGATGGCGACGGTAATCGCACGCAGGTGCGGTTCAGTCGGAAATCCAAGGAGCAATACGTCATGACAGAAAGCGACGGTAAAGCTACCGGGTGGAAGGCGTTCTATCAAGGCGGAAAGTGGGTAGAGGAGCAAGGTAAAGCGGGCGGGGCGCGCAGGAAAGCCTCTTGAGTTCGCCGCGAGGGCTGGCAAATCATTCACTCTACCTGGCGCGTATTCAGCTGGCGGCCTGGAACGCGGAACTTGAGCGAGAAATTATTCCAGCAGCTACGCTGGAGCAGGCGTTTGCTCCAGCAGCTTGCGACCATCTCAAGCGTGCGTATGGCTGGTTTCTACTCACACTCTCGGGACATGCCGATACGTCAGCCGCACCGCCCCGATGCTGCAGCGAGTTGCCGGAAATAGCGACAGGCAAGGCACTGCCCGCCGAGATACAAGAGTTTGCGCAACTCGAGCAAGATGGTTGGCTCGCGCAGCTCTTATCATTCCAGGTCACCGTACCTTCACAACATCGCCCTGTACCTGGCTCTATGGGTAATCTGGCAGTGCGGACATCGTGTTACCCATCGGCGGTGGAGGTTACCGGGTATGCCGATCAGCTGGATACGTATATGGCTCGCATGAGCAACTCGCTGGACGAATACTAGAGGGTCGAATACGTGCTAGCGCTGGTCGCATCACTTACCCCCTGATATGATGACCGGGCACTTACGGAATTAGAGAGGTTGATTGAGTGTCCACATCTTTATTAGAGATTGTAGACTTGGGCGATGGCGAGATCGTGCTGCAGCGTGCCGACGACGATTCCGAACCTCTGGTTCGGATCAATTTTTCCGGCGAATCCCAGCTCTACCTGATGGACAATGGTCTGGAAGTTGCAAAGGCAATGATTCAGGCCGGTCTGCAGGCTGCCGCAGTGATGGCCGAACAGGCAGAGGTGGAGATGGAGTCAGACGCTGACTCTGCGCCACGCATACTGCACTAGCGGTCACGCCTTCACTCGTGACGCTAATCGATGCTCACGAGATCTTCAGGCAGACCTCGGTCTGCTCTGAGTGTTAACTTCCCCTCAAAAAGAGAAAAACGAAAGCATAAAAGCCCGGATCTCGTAATCTGAATCAGGCTGCAGGCTCTAGTTCCCTCGGCGCAGCACACCGACACTCAAGCCTTCAATAGCAAATTCCTGTTCTCGCAGATCAACTGAAATGGGCTCAAAGTCAGGGTTTTCCGGCAACAGCTCCACCCGATGTTTGTCGCGCGTGTGATGCAGTCGTTTAACGGTGACTTCGTCCTCGATGCGGGCTACTACGATATCGCCATTGCTGGCTACGGGTGTACTGTGCACCGCTAACAGGTCGCCGTCGAAAATACCCACGTCGATCATGCTGTCACCGTGCACGGTGAGGAAGTAATCTGCAGAGGGCTTGAAAAAACTGTGGGGGAGGTCGCAGTAGTCCTCAATGTGGGCCTCTGCCAGGATCGGATTGCCGGCAGCAACTCGCCCGATGATGGGAATGCCTTGCGTAGCAGGGAGTCGAATACCGCGCGAGGCACCCGCAATGATCTCAATTGCCCCCTTGCGTGCCAGGGCCTTGAGGTGTTCCTCGGCGGCATTGGCAGATTTAAAGCCGAGTTCCCTGGCAATGTCTGCACGAGTGGGCGGATAGCCCGTCTGATCGATGTGCTGGCGGATGATATCCAGCACCTGCTGTTGACGGTTAGTCAGCTTTTCCATGGGCACCCTATCTGTTTGTATATACAGTTGCTGTGATTATATACAGTATTGGGCGTGACAGGCAATGTGCAAAATCAGGACCCGCTGTATTGCGGGACCGGGTGTCAGTCAGTGGCAGGCGTGTGCAACATGCGTGGTGCGGATATTTCCCGGCAACTAGTACTGAGACATGCTCAGTAGTCTTCTACACCGTACATCGTGTCGGGTTCTATAGTGTTCAGTGGATTGCTCCAGTCGTCAGGGTGCATCGGCAGGTCCGGATCGAGCAACATTTCGCCATCCAGTTCGAAGGCTGCTCGCCAGTCTTCCGGTGCTTCGGCGCGCTCGAGGTAGAGTTCTCGCCAGGCGTCCAGATCATATTCGGTGACCTCACCATCGAGATACTGTGTTTCTATGGTCAGTGAACCAGGGTCCCAAGCCACTACTTCAAACAAAGCACCGGTTTGCAGATCTTTGTACCACCAGCCCACCACCGGGCTCAACATCTTCATTCGAATCTCCTTCAGGCTTGTCCAATTGTCGTCACGTGCATCCAAAGTATCACTCTGGGGTGTCGTGTCCATTATGTGAAAAATATCTAAAAAGCCCGGGCGAAATTCCGTTTTTCCGTCGGCGAAAACTTTGCGAGGTACATCAGTGAGTTGCATGAAGTTCCCAGAGTTGACTTAAGTCGGAGGAGGCCGTTATATATCGGTTCCCTCCAGATGCAGTATTCGTGTCATGAAAAAATCGTCTAAACATCCGTGCAAAAGTCACTTTTGGGGCAGCCTGTTGTGAGCCTCGTCGAGCGTCTTCATCACGTATTGAACGGTCTGGCCGGGCGGCTCGGTATTGAGGTAGAGCTGATATTGCTGATTGTCCTGCTCGCGGTAGGCGTGATTGCGCATGTGGGCCTGGGCGCTCTTGTACGACGTATGCATCGCCTGGCGGAGATCAGTGAGCAGCGCTGGGATGACGTTCTGATGACAGCGCTGGCAGCACCTGTACGTGTCTTACTGTGGATTATTGTGGTTTATCTCGCGATGGAGATTTTTCCGGCCACAGACAATCTGCAAAAAACGGTCTTTCGTGCCTATGACACCGCGCTGGTTGTGATTCTTGCCTGGTTTCTGCATCGACTCATCGCTGGAGTGGAGGAAGAGTTGTTGTCTGAGCAGCGCGGTCAGCGGCAATCCAGCGACAAGGCCACAGTGCGCGCTACAGCCAAGCTGACCCGCATCACTCTATGGGTCGTCGCGGGCTTGATGGCGTTGCAGTCCGTGGGCGTTTCGATATCTGGACTGCTAGCCTTTGGTGGCATCGGTGGTATTGCGGTTGGCTTTGCCGCCAAAGACCTGCTGGCCAACTTCTTTGGTGGCCTGAGTGTCTACCTCGACAGGCCATTTACGGTAGGCGACTGGATACGTTCTCCCGACAAAGAGATTGAAGGTACAGTAGAGGATATTGGATGGCGTATGACGCGCATCCGCACGTTTGATCAGCGTCCGCTGTATGTACCAAACGCCATTTTCAGCCAGATATCCATTCAGAATCCGAGCCGCATGCTCAATCGCCGGATCTATGAAACCGTCGGAATACGCTACGAAGACGCCGGCAAGATGGGCGCCATCGTTGCGGATGTGCGCACGATGCTGGAGCAGCATGACGATATCGATCTGGAACGCACACTTATTGTGAACTTTGTTTCTTTCGGTGCGTCATCACTCGACTTTTTTGTGTACACGTTTACCAAGACAACCAACTGGGTGGAATTCCACAACATCAAACAGGATGTATTGTTGAAAATCCTGGATATTATTTACCAGCACGGCGCCGATGTGGCGTTTCCCACGCAAACGCTGCATCTGGAGCAGCTGTCCGCGGAACCCTCATCTTGAGTTGTCTGGGTGTAATTGGTGGTACTGGTATTGATCAGTGGGAGGGTGTGGATATTGTGCGCGAGCACGCGCTGGATACGCCGTTTGGCGCGCCTTCGCGACCCGTACAGGAGGGGCAACTGCATGGCGAGACTGTATTTTTCCTGCAGCGTCACGGCAGTCCCAAAGCGATACCTCCCCACGCCATCAACTACCGAGCCAATATTTGGGCATTGAATGCGCTGGGTGTGACCGATGTTATCGCCGTTAATGCGGTGGGTGGCATCTCCCCGAACGCCCGTGCTGGCGTACTGGTGATTCCTCATCAGCTTATTGACTACACCTGGGGTAGACAACATACCTTCGACATGGGTGAAAGCGGCAGTTTGCAGCATATTGATTTTACCTGGCCCTTCTATCCATCACTTCGCGCCCGTCTCTGTGACGCCGTTGACGAGTTGCAACGCGAGTGCGTCACAGAAGGCGTGTACGGCGTCACTCAGGGTCCCCGGCTGGAATCAGCGGCGGAGATACGCCGTATGGCCAATGATGGCTGCACAGTCGTTGGTATGACCGCGATGCCGGAAGCGGCGCTGGCAGCGGAGCTGGGCCTGCACTATGCATCGCTTTGTATCGTAGTTAATGCCGCTGCTGGATTAAGTGATGAGCCGCTAACACTGGCTGCGATGCGTTCGACGCTGGCGGCGGCGGCGGTCGCGGTGCGCGACGTTCTTGATAAGTTGGTGAGGTCTGGCCAGTTGACATGATTCAAGCTGCCTGAATCTGCGTTACCAACTATTGGGCTGCCTCCAGAGCGGCCAGATCTGCCTCGGCGATAGCCTGTAGCTCTTCCTGAGCTACCGGCGTGAGCTTGACGACGACACCCAGCATCGGATGATCGAGATAGTGAACCTCGTTGCTGCGCATGCGTCGCTTCTCGGTAAAGCGCACGGCATGGCGCCAGGGATAGACGGGTTCCAGGCTCATGCCACTGTCTGCTAGCGGGGGTGTCTGGTCAGTGCTGTCGGCTGGCGCTGGCTGCGGTTTGCTGGTGCGCGCGTCGCTGGCTGCGGCTGCAAGCAGTGACGGCTCGGGTTCAATCAGGAGCAGTGAGGGAGGTCCCAGCGGCGCTGGCGGCATCGCCCACTGACCGGGCAGATAGTTGCCGGTGGTGTTCATCCACAAGTCGGTTTCTATGTGTAAGTAGCGTGACAGATAAACTTTTACGCTCCCTTGCAGGCGAGGCCATTGTCGCGTGTCACCAGAGCGGTCCAGCACTATGGGTAGTGCGCTGTTTTCGTCACGCATGGGCTGCAGCCAGGTCTGGTGAAACAGCGTGCGATAGTTCCCCATACGCTGCATGTATGCCGCCTTGCCTCGAAACTCGCGCTCTGCTGCTGCGCGCTGTACGAAGGGCACCGGTAGTGTTGGGGCGCTATCTTCCAGGGCGGTAGCGGTTGCAGTGCTATCAGACGATGCGTCCTGTACAGGTCCGGGGTCCTGCCGGGGGATGTCGGTACTGTTTGGCGTGGCCCCGGGCCTGGCGTCGAACCCTGCTTCGGATTGGGGCAGCTCAATGGTTTGTACTCCGCGGGCATTGAGGATGCTGTCTTGTCCAAATTCTTCGATATTGCGCTTTACCTGGGTCTCGTCAATGAGAAAACGCACCGAATCGGGGTAGCTCAGATCAGGTATCGGCTTCCAGCTTTCCGCGCTGTCGGCACTGCCTGACTCGTGGCTGAATACGAGCAGTTCCACACGAAACCAGCGATCGCTTTGCGCCTGGGCCGACATGGCAAGTAGCGTTGTTGTGACAAGAATAGCCAAACTGTGTGTCAGGGTGGGATGTGTTTTCATCAGGCCGCGGGTTCCGCTATGTCGCTGTGGAAGTTATCCAGCAAGTTATCAATAAATTGTTGTCTGTCTTTCAATTCAGGCAGCTCGCACACAAATTTGAACCGTGTAGCCCCTGCCAGCTTGTAGGCGTGTGGATCCGACTGCACCAGCTTTACTAGTGACATTGGATTGACTCGCGTGGTGTCCTTGAACTCGATGGTACCACCGCTGCCACCAACCTCAATGCCGCGAATCCCCAGATCTTCTGCACGCAGTCGCAGCCGACTCAATTCAACAAGGTTGCTCACTTGAGGCGGTAACAGCCCAAAACGATCGATCATCTCTACCTGAATTTCGCGAAGCGCATCATTGCTGCCTGCCCCCGCTATCCGTTTGTACAGCACCAGTCGAGCATTGATATCCGGCAGATAGTCATCGGGTATCAGCGCTGGCACATGCAAATTTATCTCCGTGCCTTGTTCCAGTGGGGCATCGACATCGGGTATCTCGCCGCGCCTGAGCGCTTCAACAGCTCGCTGCAGCATATCCATATACAGCGAAAATCCTACGCTATGGATCTGACCGCTTTGCTCGTCACCCAGCAACTCGCCAGCGCCTCTTATTTCCAGGTCGTGGGTTGCGAGCATGTAGCCCGCTCCAAGATCACCGGCGGCTTCAATTGCCTCCAGCCGCTTGCCTGCATCCTTGGTGATAGCGGAGCGCGGAGGACACAGCAGGTACGCATAGGCCTGGTGGTGAGATCGGCCTACGCGGCCACGCAACTGGTGCAACTGGGCCAGTCCAAACTTGTCTGCCCGCTCGATTATGATGGTGTTGGCATTGGGGATGTCGATGCCGGTCTCGATAATCGTGGTACACAGCAGGATGTGGTGCCGCTGGTGGTAAAACGATGACATCACCTGCTCGAGTTCATTCTCACGCATCTGGCCATGGGCAACCGCGATAGACAGGTCGGGTAACAGTTCACGTAGCTTGCGAGCGGTTTCCTCTATGCTCTTGACCTCGTTATGCAGGTAGTACACCTGGCCACCCCGTAAGGTCTCGCGCAGAACGGCCTCCTTGATTAGTGCGATGTTGTGTTCGCGCACGAAGGTCTTAATCGATAGTCGTCTGGCGGGCGGTGTAGCAATGATCGATAGGTCGCGCATGCCGCCTAGTGCCATGTTTAGTGTTCGAGGAATCGGTGTGGCGGTTAGCGTCAGGATGTCTACTTCGGCGCGCAGGGCTTTGATGGCTTCTTTTTGCTTCACACCAAAGCGATGCTCTTCATCGATAATCAGCAGGCCCAGATCGTGAAAGTTAAAATTGGTTTGCAGTAGTTTGTGCGTGCCCACCAGAATATCGACCTTGCCAGCCGCAACACGGCGGGTAACTTCCTCGAGCTGCTTGGCTGTTTTGAATCTGGAGACCACTTCCACATTGACGGGCCAGTCTGCAAAGCGGTCGCTGAATGAGCCAAAGTGCTGCTGTGCCAGCAGCGTGGTAGGAACCAGTACGGCCACCTGCTTCTTGTTCTGTGTTGCAATAAACGCTGCACGCATCGCGACTTCGGTCTTGCCAAAGCCCACGTCACCACACACCAGCCTGTCCATAACACCGGGACTGGCCATGTCGTCCACTACAGCCTGTATCGTAACCTCCTGATCCGGGGTTTCTTCAAACGGGAAAGCCGCGGAGAAGAGTTTGTAATTGTCTTCGGGAACAATAAAACGATAACCCTCGCGCGCTTCGCGGCGTGCGTACACGTCCAGTAATTGGGCGGCAACGTCACTGGCGCGTTCGCTGGCTTTGCGGCGTGCCTTGTCCCACTGCTCAGACCCCAGGCGATGCAGGGGAGCCAGCTCAGGATCGCTGCCAGCATAGCGACTGATCAGGTGCAGGGAGGCGACGGGCACATACAGCGTTGCACCTTCTGCGTAGCGCAGTGTGAGGAACTCCGTTTCCTGCTCGTTGATGGTCAGTGTTTGCAGGCCAACATAGCGACCCACGCCGTGTTCCAGATGCACCACCGGTACGCCTTCACGCAACTCGGTTAGATCGCGATAGATATTAACGGTGTCGCTTTCTTTCTCGACGCGACGACGGCGACGCTGTGCAACGCGGTTGCCATACAGTTGCGCTTCGCACACCAGTGCGGGTTGATCGTGTCCAAGGTAGAGGCCGCGATCGATAGGCGCGGTAGCAATAGCGAAGGGCTCAGAAGATGCGAGAAAGCTCTGCCAATTCTCAGTTTGCGCCGGTATCAGCCCGTGTGCAGCCAATGACTCCATGAGGATCTCCCGGCGGCCAGCAGACTCGGCGCATAGCAGCAAGGGGCCGGTACGCGCTTCAATCAACGCCTTCAGTGCCTCCACGGGGCTACCTGAACGATCGATGTCGAGTTCAGGTGATGCAACTGAGGGTGAAGCAATGTGCACCGGCGCATCGGGGTTGCGGCGCAGTTCCAGTGTCGCGTGCAGGCTGAGCTCGTGGTAGAGCTCTTCGACAGGGATAAAGCCGCGCTTGGGCGGTAACAACGGACGGCGGGGGTCGATGCCATATTCTTCGAAGCGCTCGCCGACATCCTTCCAGAAGCGTTGCGCAGACGTGTGATGATCACCGCAGGTGATCAGCGCCGCGTTCTCGGGCAGATAGTCGAACAGGTTGCCGCAGCGCTCGAAGAACAGAGGGAGAAAGTACTCGGCGCCGCCGGGTACCCGGCCGGCGCTAATCTCGGTGTAGGTCGGGCAGGCATCCGGGTCGACATCAAATGCCTCATACCAGTTCATCTGGAAAGTGTTGATGGCTGCTTTGTTGAGTGGGAACTCCCGTGCCGGTAGCAGGTTGATCGACTCCACCCTATCCACGGTGCGCTGGGTTTCTGGATCAAATGTGCGCAGGCTGTCGACTTCATCATCCAGAAGGTCGATGCGGTAGGGCAGGGTGCTGCCCATTGGAAAAATGTCCAGCAACGAGCCGCGCAGCGCAAACTCGCCATGCTCGTACACGGTTTCAACGTTGTGGTAGCCATTGCGCTCGAGATTGCGACGAAAGCTGGCCACTTCCAGTTTCTGTCCCGGTGCCAGTACCAGGCTGGATCCGGCGATGTAGTGCGCCGGAGGCAGCCTGTGCATCAAAGTGGGAACGGGAACAACCAATATGCCGCCCGTTAGCGCGGGCAGTCGATACAAGGTGTTGAGACGTTCGGAAATAATGTCCTGATGCGGGGAAAAGTTATCGTAAGGCAGCGTTTCCCAGTCGGGTAATGCCAGCACGTCTAGCGGCTCGGGAAGGAAGAATGGCAGCTCCCGCTCCAGGGTCAGCGCGCTGCTGGTATCGGCAGTGATCACCACCAACAGGCGATCGGGGCTGGCCAGCTCAGCAATACAACGCGTTTCTGCACTACCATGAAAGGGACCTATAGCCGTGCGAGTCCCGGTCTTTCGTGGCCAGGGCGAGGCAGCAATCAGGGTGGCAAAGGGGGTGTCTGGCAAGTCGAGCCTCGGGCCGGCAATCAGCGGGAGCTCATTGTAAAGGCAGAATGGCCGGCTCTCCAGCGGCTTGGTTGAAATGCGCACTAATTCTGAGCTGTTGCGCTTGCGGCCGTGCAAGCCACATAAGATAATACGCGCCCCTGATCGCCACTAGAGAACGGTTGCCGTTGTGAATGAGCGTAAAAGAGAGCGTCCCGCAGACTACTTCAAAGATTGGAAACAGCGCGAAGCCCTGGCTGAAAGCATGATCCCCATAGTGGGTCGCCTGTCCCGAGAGAAAAACGTCAAATGTTATATCTACGGTCGCTCGCTGGTGAACCGTTCGGTGCTGCAGATCATGAAAGATCACCGCTATGTGCGCCAGGTCGAGGAAAACGAACTGTCCGAATTCGAGACATCACCTGTTCTGAATACGCTATCACAACTGGATCTGGGTCCTGCGCATATTGACGTAGGTCGTATTGCCGTGGCGTATTTCGATAAGGGGAAAGGCGAAGGCTTGAGCATTGAGGATTATGTTCGTCGTGAAGTGGCGGATCTGATTGGCGCCAAGGAGACACCGCACGAGCCCGTTGATGTGGTGTTATACGGTTTTGGCCGTATTGGTCGTCTGATGGCGCGAATCCTGATCGACAAGACCGACGGTGGCGCCAATCTGCGCCTGCGTGCAATCGTTGTACGCAAGGGTAAAGCCGAAAACGATATCCTCAAGCGTGCCAGCTTGCTGCGCCGCGATTCTGTACATGGTGCATTCAGCGGCACAATACGGGTCGACGAAGAGCGCCAGTCGTTCGTAGCCAACGGCAACGAAGTGCGGGTTATCTATGCAGATGCCCCCGATTCCATTGATTACACCGCTTATGGTATCAACAACGCCATTATCATCGACAACACCGGCGTCTGGCGGGATGAGGAAGCGCTCTCTGCGCACCTGAAGTCCAAGGGTGCCAGCAAGGTTATTCTCACGGCGCCTGGCAAGGGTGACATGAAGAACGTTGTTGCGGGCATCAATAGCGACATCATTACTGCGCAGGACACGATTGTGTCTGCAGCCTCGTGCACCACCAATGCCATCGTGCCGCCCCTCAAAGCAATTGATGACGAGTTTGGTATTGTGTCCGGGCATGTAGAGACAGTGCATGCTTACACCAATGATCAAAACCTGATCGACAACTATCACAAGGCTGATCGGCGTGGCCGCAGTGCACCGTTGAATATGGTGCTCACCGAAACCGGTGCGGCCAAGGCCGTTGCCAAGGTGTTGCCGCAGTTGGAAGGTAAGCTCACGGGCAATGCGATCCGAGTGCCAACGCCCAATGTGTCGATGGCAATACTCAATCTGACGTTGAGTCGCGCGACCTCCAAGGAGGAACTTAACGAGTACATGCGTGACACTGCGCTGCATTCGTATATGCGCAAGCAAATTGACTACTCCAACTCGCCAGAAGTGGTGTCCAGTGACTTCGTGGGCTCTCGTACCGCCTGTGTCTACGATGCCCAGGCTACGATCGTGAATGGTACCCAGGCGGTGGTGTATCTGTGGTACGACAACGAATTCGGTTATAGCTGCCAGGTGCATCGCATCCTGGAGCAGATGGCGGGGATCCAATACGCAGTCTACCCCAGGTAGGCAGAGGACAGGCTGAGTCGGCAGGTACCATAACGCCTGCTCAAAAGTTGTTCAAAATCAACTAATTGTTGTCCGTCGGTAGTGGCATCCGACGGTGTCATTCCGCTATAATGCGCGCGGTTTTAAGTCGGGAGCAGGCGGTATTTTCGCCAAATCGGGTCGTTGGGGTGGTGTTTTTGCCAACGAGCTGTATGTCAGTCATGCTACAGGCTGTCACCTGGCATCCCCGAGGGCTCACTTACTTTGTTTAAGGTGTAGGCAGATCGTATGATCAAAATAAAGCGGGGCATGGATATTCCAATCCAGGGCGCGCCCCAGCAGTCCATCGAAGATGCGCCCGCGGCGCGTGCTGCGGCTTTGGTTGGCTTTGACTACGTTGGTATGAAGCCAACGATGGAAGTTCGTGAGGGCGACCGCGTCAAGCTTGGCCAGTTGCTATTTTCTGACAAGAAGAACGCGGGTGTACTCTTTACGGCGCCGGCGGCGGGCACTGTGTCTGCCATCAATCGTGGCGCCAAGCGGGTTTTGCAGTCGGTAGTTATCGAGATCGATGGCGACGACGCGGTGGAATTTCCCAAATACGATGCGGCTGGAATCGAGGCGCTGGACGCCGCAACCATCCGCAAGCAGTTGATAGACAGTGGCCAGTGGGTTGCCTTACGCACTCGACCGTTCAGCAAGGTACCAGCGGTGGACAGTGAAGCAGCGGCCATTTTTGTGACTGCCATGGATTCACACCCATTGGCACCTGACCCCGCACTTGTGCTGGGCGAGCAGGCCGAGGCTTTCAAGTTAGGCCAGATCGTATTATCCAAATTGACCGCAGGTAAGGTTCATGTTTGCGCCGCAGCAGGCAGTGCCGTGCCAGTGGCCTCGGCTGCCAATGTCCAACTCAGCGAGTTCGCCGGGCCGCATCCAGCCGGTCTGCCGGGCACCCACATCCACTATCTGGAAGGTTGCAATGCTTCCAAGCATGTCTGGCAGATTGGCTATCAGGATACGATAGCCATCGGCCATCTATTCCTCGACGGCAGGTTGTACACAGAGCGGGTCATCTCGCTGGCAGGCCCTCAGGTAGAAAAACCGCGTGTACTGCGCACCCGATTGGGAGTGGATTTACAAGCGCTGTGTGCCGGCCAGGTGAAGGATGGCGATAACCGTGTTGTCTCGGGCTCTGTACTGGGCGGACGTCAGGTGCAGGCGGCGACCAGCTATCTGGGGCGCTATCACAATCAGGTGTCGGTTCTGCTTGAAGGCAGGCAGCGAGAATTCATGGGATGGCTCTCTCCGGGCGCTAAAAAGCACTCCAATATGGGCATCTACATCACCAGCTTTTTTGGCACCAAGCCGCTGGCGATGACCACCAATACCAACGGAAGCGAACGGGCGATGGTGCCGGTGGGCTCCTATGAGACCATTATGCCTTTAGATATCCTGCCCACTCAGCTGCTGCGTTCGCTGATAGTAGGCGATACCGAGACGGCTCAGTCACTGGGCTGCCTTGAGCTTGAGGAAGAAGATCTGGCCCTGTGCACTTACGTGTGCCCTGGCAAATACGAGTATGGCCCGATTCTGCGGGATAACCTCACACGCATCGAAAAGGAGGGTTAAGGCGTG
>CALINF010000231.1 GCA_938045215.1 uncultured Halieaceae bacterium
ATGCGGTGCACTGGTGATGTGGATGGCAGCTGGCTTCTCCATGTTGGAGGCGGGCCTGGTTCGTGCCAAGAACACCACCGAAATCTTAACCAAGAACGTAGCGCTATACGCAATCGCCTGCATCATGTACATGGTGTGTGGCTACGCCATTATGTACGGCGGCGACATATTCCTGACGACAATTACCGGTGACGGTGTTGCTGGCGCGGAAGAGCCGGCGACGTATGCACCATCAGCGGATTTCTTCTTTCAGGTAGTGTTTGTGGCTACGGCTATGTCTATTGTCTCTGGTGCTGTAGCAGAGCGTATGAAGCTTTGGGCCTTCCTGATTTTCGCAGTTGTCATGACCGGGTTTATCTACCCGATGGAAGGCAGCTGGACCTGGGGTGGCAACCCTGTGTTTGGGCTGTACTCACTGGGTGACATGGGCTTTCTGGACTTCGCTGGCTCTGGCATCGTACATATGGCCGGTGCAGCAGCTGCCCTTGCAGGCGTGCTTCTCCTGGGCGCTCGAAAGGGCAAGTATGGCGCCGATGGATCGATCAATGCGATTCCGGGTGCTAACCTGCCTCTGGCAACACTGGGTACCTTCATTCTCTGGATGGGCTGGTTTGGCTTCAACGGAGGCTCTGTTTTGGCCACCGCGAGCGTAGAGTCGGCCAATGCCGTGGCGGTAGTATTCATGAATACCAACGCTGCTGCTGCTGGCGGCCTGATCGCTGCGCTGTTAACCGCACGTATCCTGTTCGGCAAAGCTGACCTCACCATGGCCCTTAACGGCGCACTGGCTGGCCTGGTGGCTATTACGGCTGGTCCGGACACGCCGTCTGCTCTGCAGGCAACGCTGTTTGGAGCCGTCGGTGGAGTGCTGGTTGTCTTCTCCATCCTGACACTGGACAAACTGAAGATTGACGATCCCGTTGGTGCGATTTCCGTACACGGTGTTGTGGGTCTGCTGGGTCTGCTGCTGGTGCCTGTTACCAATGGTGATGCCTCCTTTGTAGGCCAGATCGTCGGTGCTCTCACCATCTTCGGATGGGTATTTGGATGCAGCCTGATTGTGTTCATGATTATCAAGATGGTTATGGGTATACGTGTCAGCGAGGAAGAGGAATACGAAGGTGTAGACCTCTCCGAGTGTGGCATGGAAGCGTATCCAGAGTTCATCATGTCTAAATAAGCTTGCGGGCGCATTGTTTGATGCGTTTTTTTGGGGGCCTTTTGGCCCCCTTTTTTTGCGCTTGCCATTCTGCTCAGTCCATCCATAATGTTCGGCCGTATCGGCAAAGAGAGACAGGGCGATGAAACTGGTCACAGCGATTATCAAGCCTTTCAAAATGGATGACGTGCGTGCCGCGCTGTCGGATATCGGCATTCAGGGCATTACCGTGACAGAGGTTAAAGGATTTGGCCGGCAGCGAGGCCACACCGAACTGTATCGCGGTGCAGAGTATGTGGTGGATTTTCTACCCAAGCTGAAGCTTGAAATTGCAGTGGGTGACGAGCAGGTAGAAAGCACTATTGAAGCCATCATAGATGCGGCCAATACCGGTAAGATAGGTGATGGCAAAATTTTCGTGTCAGCGATGGAGCAGGTGATTCGCATTCGCACCGGAGAAACCGGTGAGGACGCGATTTAGGCCAGAATACCCTTGTAAACGTATACACACGCTGAATTTACTAAGATATGAAAAACAGGAGAGCACAATGAGTAACAAGACTGTATTGGCAGCAATTGTAGTAACACTGTCCTTGGGACTGACCGCCTGTGGCGGCAGCACGACTACGGTAAAGCAGACAGAAACTCAGGGTCAGCAGCTTTTGGATCTGCAAGAAGCCTATGACAAGGGCGTTATTACAGAGAAAGAATACAATGCTACCAAGAAGAAAATTCTGAAGAGCTAGGGGGTGCTGCGACACTGCAGCCCTTTCTCAATTATTCAATCGCCGGGTACGCTCGGCGTTTTTATGTCCGATTCAGGCTTTGAATTGCACTCGCCAACTGCGATAGGTTGGTAATGTCTCTATCTGCACGCTGGCCACCCGGCCACGGTTCATTCTGCGAATTCATCCAGATCGTGTTGAGGCCGACGGCCTGTGCACCGACAATATCGTGCTCCGGATTGTCACCCACGTGCACGATCTGATCAGGCCTTGCGCCCGAGCGCTCGATCGCCGCGTGAAACATATCGGGCGCGGGTTTGCTGGCACCCACATCTTCAGCCAGGAACGCAAAGTCGAAATACTCACCTGCATCGGTTTTGTAGATGTCGGCGTTGCCGTTGGTGAGTGCGCCAAGCTTGAAGTTCAGAGCCAGAGACTGCAGTACCTCTAATGCCTCCTCATATAGCGTGACGGCATGACGAACCTGCAGGAACGCCTCGAATGCGTCTTCGGCACCGGTTTTGGCATCCTCTTCTGAATAGCCGGCGGACAGCTGCATCTCGTAGAGCATCTGGACACGCATTTGACTGACATGATGGGCCAGATGCGGATGCCGCTTCCACACGGATTTTTTGAACTCCCACAGTGAGTCATGATCGAATTGGTCGATGGCACCCGGCCGATGGATGAGTAACCAGTCTCGTTGAGCATCTTCTGCGGCCAGTAGCGCCGGCTCAACATCCCATAACGTGTTGTCCAGATCGAAAGTTATGACTTTAATGGCCAGTGTCAGTCCCCTTTGCGCCGCTTGGCTCTTGGGTGGGCGGCATCATACACCTTCGCAAGATGCTGGAAATCCAGATGGGTGTAAATTTGTGTCGTTGCTATGTTTGCGTGCCCAAGCAGTTCCTGAACCGCGCGTAGATCGCCGCTGGACTCCAGCATATGACTAGCGAACGAGTGCCGTAACATATGCGGATGGACGTCCTGTGACATGCCGGCCTTGCGTCCCTGCCTCTTGATGCGGTCCTGAATGTTGCGCACGCTGATGCGCTTGCCTCTCAAGCTGGTAAACAGTGCATTGGCGCTGTCGGGGTCGGCAGCGATAGGTGGCCGTTGTTGCAGCCATAGCTCGATCGCGCCCAGCGCGGCACCTCCTACCGGCACTGTGCGAGTCTTATTGCCTTTGCCCGTCACTGTAATAAGCCTGGCCTGATGATCAATATCCTGCAGGTTCACTGCCACCAGTTCAGCCAGACGCAGCCCGGACGAATAAAACAGCTCGGCAATTGCACTGTCTCTGCTCGCTAGTGGGGAGTCCTGCTCGAAGTTCAGATACTGATCGACCTGATCGGCGTCCATTGTTTTGGGTAGCTTGCGCGGCTTGCGCGGCGCCTGCACGCTGGCCGCGGGATTGCGTGGATAGCCGTTCTCGCGGCCCAGGAAGTTGAACAGGGAGCGCGTCGCAGACAGGCTGCGTTGAATACTGCTGCCTGCCAGGCCACGGCGGTGCAGATGGCTGACCCACTGGCGTATGTCGGCTTCCTGTACTTTCCCTGCCTGTGTTATGCCCCGGTTGTCAGACCATTGTACAAAGGCATCCAGGTCGCGCTGATAATTACTCAGGGTATGGGGCGAGAGTTGACGCACTTCCCGGATGTAGTCGAGATAACGATCCCTGGCTTGCCCCAGTGTATCCGGCACTAGGTAGTGCTACTACTTCGCGGTAAGTGCGGTAGCAGCCTGACGATGACATCGGCGATATGGGATAGAAATAGTGTGCCCATTGTACTGCTGTAGCGATTTGCATCCGAGCTGCCAACGGCGATAACCCCGAGCTCTTCGCCCAGGTAAAGGGGCATGAGTGCAGCTGAGCCCACCTCACCAGCATCCGGGAACAGGTAGCTGAGTTCTTCTGTACGCAATGCCCCGCACATCGCCTTGCGTCCTTTTAGCAGCGCGCCGATTTCGATGCGTACGCTCTCTGCACTTTCGATTCGGCAACCTTCCTCGCTACCGGGTTCACCGAACAGGATCATGCTGGCGTGCTCCACGTCAAAATCACTCTTCATGGACTCTATGAAAGCGGTGTGTAGTTGCGTTAGTGAATTGGCCTCAATCAGCTTGAGCACGAGTTTGCGGGTTTGTTCGTACAGGTTGTCGTTATCCCGCGCATTGCTGGTGAGTGTATTGAGTCTATGGCGCATATCGATATTGCGTTCGCGCAATACGCTGACCTGCTTCTCTACCAGCGAGGTTGCGCTGCCGGAGGCGTGGGAAACATGCAGGTCGTCCAGTAGATCGGGATTGCGCTGTAGAAAGTCGGCATTGTCCTTTAGATACGCACGCACTGCCTCCTCATCGAGCTCTGGCAGTTGGCTGGCTGTAGACTCGTTGGTGCCTGACATAGTGAATTCCCTGTTGTGAACTTTGACCGGTTAATGCTTTGCTGCCGGTAGCGGTACTGCACACGACCAAGGTATACGCCGTGTGCAGTGATCAGAGCCTTATACTGCCCTCAAAAACGGTGGCGGTAGGTCCTGTCATCATCACC
>CALINF010000232.1 GCA_938045215.1 uncultured Halieaceae bacterium
TCATGGTGTCGCAGCACTGGCAGCCCTTTATCAATCACCTCACTAATCACGTGGCGCGGGGAACGGTGCCCATGAGCCGAGTAGACGATGCCGTCAGGCGCATCCTGAGCGTTAAATTTGCCTATGGTCTGTTTGACAAACCGCGTCCAGCTGACAGGTACTGGTCCAATCACGCAAGCTTTGGCTCGACCGAGCATCGCGAGGTAGCAAGAGAAGCCGTACGCAAGTCTCTCGTGCTACTCAAAAACGATGACAATCTCCTGCCACTAGCCAAAGACCAGAGAATTTTGGTTGCTGGAAAAAACGCAGACAATACCGGTCACCAGTGTGGGGGTTTTACGATTGCCTGGCAGGGAACGTCTGGTAACGATTACATTGTAGGCGGCACGTCAGTTTGGGCAGGCATACAGCAGGCCAATCCCAACGCTGTAATGAGCGCCGACGGTAGCGGCGAAGACGCCGATCCGGCGTTGCACGATGTGGCGATAGTGGTTATCGGTGAAACACCTTACGCCGAGGGCATGGGCGACATTCGCACAGGCGATGATGTCATCGTGCAGGCTGGCTCGCAGATCAACGGTTTGCTCAAAGTCCTGGAACCCTATGGCAACACCATGTTGTTGTCTGACCTGCACCCGGAAGATTTACAAACCATAACCAATATTACCTCCAGGGGCATACCGGTAGTGACTGTATTCGTCGCGGGCCGACCACTGGTCACCGATGCTGAAATGGCGGCTTCCTCCGCCTTCGTCGCCGCCTGGCTGCCTGGATCTGAAGGGCAAGGAGTGGCCGACGTTCTATTTGGGGATTTTGACTTTACAGGCAAACTATCGTTCTCCTGGCCCAAAACCGTCGACAAAACACCTAATGTGGGCGATGCAGACTACGATCCGCTGCTTCCGTACGGCTTTGGCTTAACCTGCTAAATAGAGCCTGCTGCTGCCTCCTGGCAGCCTGGTTTCTGTAGCAAGCTGGCTAGTCGCAGGGTCAGTCCCGTTTAACGTATTTCGATTGCGCTGGATTCTTACGAGGCTGAGTATTATCGTCATAACTATAAATCTAAAACGGCGACGTCAATCATCACTGTGATGACAAGCGCCTGACAAGGATCGTGATGACCCATCCCCTGCACTATGAAACGCCGCCCGAAGACAGAATACCGATACTTCAGAAACTGATTTATGGGCTTGGCGCCTTCGTCAACAACCTTCTCTCAGCAGCAATCGGCGGCATGTCCATCGTATTGAACCTGGGACTGGGCATGAACCCTGCGCTAGTGGGGCTGCTGGGTGCACTCCCGAGGCTGTTTGACGCGTTCACCGATCCACTCGTGGGTTATCTATCCGACCAGACTAAATCACGCTGGGGGCGGCGCAAACCCTACATATTCGTGGGCGCCATTGCATCGGGTATTATTTTTGCCCTGCTATGGCAACTCCCGCCCGGCAAAAGCGAAATGTACTATTTCTGGTTTTTCCTTATCGGCTCAGTGGCTTTTTATCTGGCCTACACAATTTTCGCAACACCCTGGGTTGCGCTGGGGTTTGAGCTAACACCGGACTACCACGAACGCACACGGGTGATGGCGGTGCAAAATTTCATGGGGCAACTGGCCTACCTGATATCGCCCTGGTTCCTCTGGTTTATGCAAAATGACAAATTTTTTGACGACATGGTTATCGGTGCCGGCTACCTGGCTATCGCGATTGGTGGGTCCGTCGCCTGCATCGGTATATTGCCGGCTCTATTTCTAAAGGAACGCTTTAGTGAAGAGGTTGTGCAGGAGATCGCGGTGGGTTTTCGCAACAGCACCATAAACTTCTTCAAGGGTTTTGCGACGGCGTTGAAGTTTTCACCGTTTTTAAAGCTCTGTCTGGCCACTTTTATGGTCTTCAATGGCTTCATGCTGGTCGCCTCTTTTCAGTCCTATGTGATCATTTACTACGTGTTTGAAGGTGATCAATCGCTGGGCGCACAATACGCTGGCTGGTCTGGGACTGTGTCTGCCATCGCCACCTTCTGCGTAATATTTTTTATCAGCTGGCTCTCTACTCAGATAGGCAAACGCCGCGCTTTCTTTTTTGCGACTGGCGTTTCTATGGTGGGCTACGCCTTGAAGTGGTTCTGTTATTCACCGCAGTATCCACTGTTGCTGCTGGTACCAGCGCCGCTCATTGCTTTTGGCCTAGGCGGACTCTTTACGTTGATGGGCTCCATGATTGCCGATGTATGTGATTTTGATGAGCTGCAGTCGTACGAGCGACGTGAAGGTATGTTTGGATCCATTTACTGGTGGGTAGTAAAACTAGGCATGGCCGCTGCGCTCGCCATTGGCGGGGTTCTCCTCAACGGCACTGGCTTTGATGTCGCCCTGGGTGGCGCTCAGGCCGACAGCACAATCTTCCTCATGCGTATATTTGACATGGGTATCCCACTGGTCGGCTCGGCGATTGCTATCTGGATGATCGCGTCCTACCCAATCACTGAACAGAAAGCGCACGAGATACGAGAAGCGCTTGAGGCACGACGCGGGACAATTCCGGCTGAAGTTTAAGCTGACATACAACGCGGTGGTTTACACTGCGGCTCTCCTACCGGCTTTGAATTCATAGTCAACTTGAATAGGCTATTGGTTGCCCGGTGACTACAGGATTGCACTAACCAACTGAGATTCGCGGCAGCGGCGACGGCACCTTTCGAATGATTGCGCGTGTGGAGCGACCACTGGTACAGTCACGGCTAATCTCTCGCTAATAGCGAGCCTAACGCATCAGGAAATAATTGCAGTGAATGTACAAGGGGGGACAAGAGGCCTCCATTACGTTGCAGCTGTGCTGACCTCGATGAGCTTCTGGTCTATACACGCGAACGCTGGCTCAGATTGGGACTACGGCAAACGTGGCCTTGAGTGGTCCGACACAGAGACTGGCAGCTACCTGTGGCTGGGCTTACGGGCGCAGCTACGCTACGACTCGGATGACAATGCCTTTCGCCTGCCAGATGATTTTGACGACCCTGAAAACTCGGAAAGCGGGGTCAATCGATCCCGCTATAAAATTGGTGCCAGGCTGCGCAGTGACGCAACTTTCTATCACGAGTACGACCTGACTGACTCCCGTCTTTTGGATCTGCGCGCAACATGGATATCACATCCGAGCTTGAACATCCGTCTGGGTCAGTGGAAGTCTGACTACAATCGAGAGCGCATTGACTCCTCTGGCAAGCAACAGTTTGTTGAACGCTCGATCTCCACCTACTGGTTCACCATAGACAGGCAATGGGGTGCAATGGCGTCTGGCCGACTATGGGAGGGAGCTCGCG
>CALINF010000233.1 GCA_938045215.1 uncultured Halieaceae bacterium
CGCGGATTCAGGGCCCCGTAGCAATGGTTCTTCGCGGCGGCTATCGCAATCTGTTCAGCGGTCGTGCCGTAGCGCTTCATATGATAGCTGGCCTGCATGGCGTAGGTGTCCATGAAGATGGTGCGGTCGGGGGCCGGCTCAAATGCCTTGCCGGCCTCGGCGCCGGCGTTGCGATAGTACTCTTCCCATTCTTGAGGGTCGTATTGGTCGATGCCGCCACAATACAGCTGGCTGGTTTTTTCCGGGTTATCCGGGAAGTAGGTCTTCTCGACACCAAGCGCCAAACTGACTTCAGCTGTTCCGGACATAATGTCCTTCCACGCGCCATTGAAGGCCATGGAGGCTGTGGCACAGCCGCCTTCCACATTGGTAACGGGCACTCGCTCCGGAAACAAGCCCTCGCGAACCAGCGGTGTTAGAGCGACCTGCCCGCGAATACTGCCCTGGTTGTCTGTCCACATGCCGCAGTTGCCAAACCAGCATGACTCTATGTCGCTGGAGGGTATGGCGACAGCGTCTTGCAGTACCTGCAGGTAGGCCTCGCGAGTAAGATCCTTGATGCTGTCCTGGGGGCGCTTGCCGAAGCGGGTGCTGATCGCACCAACGACGTAAACGCCGCTCATGACGCGCGCCAATAGGGTTCACGCAACTCGCGTTTGATCACCTTGCCGAGCGCGTTGCGAGGAAACTCGTCGCGCAATTCAATGGCATGTACGCGTTGTGTTTTCGCCAGCCGCGAATTTGACCATTCACAAATTGCGGCGAGGTCAGGTGTTGCGCCGGGTGCGGCGATGATCAGGGCCAGGGGTGTCTCGCCCCACTTTTCATGTGGAATGCCAATAACGGTAACCTCGGAGACATCGGGATGTTGGCCCACCACAGTTTCAAGATCCTTGGGAAAGATATTAAAACCCCCGGACAGAATCATGTCTTTCTTTCTGTCCAGGATGTAGAGAAAGCCGTCCTCGTCGACCTTGCCAATATCGCCGCTGCGAAGAAACGTCCGGTTGCGCTCGTCGCGCCAGATGGCGGCGGCGGTAATCTCGGGCTTGTTGTGGTACTCCCGCATCAGGCCACCGCCGTAGCCGACAATCTCTCCCGCTTCGCCGGGCGCAACTTCGTTATCTTCGTCGTCGATGATGCGCAGGTCAAAGCCAACCACGGGGGTCCCCACGGAGCCCTGGCGGTCCATTTGCTCGGGGCGACAAATGGTGGCGAAGCCCTCGGAAAATCCATAGAGCTCGAACAATCCGGGTGTTATGCGTTTGATAATGGCGTCCCGAGTATCGGGTCGCAGCGGCGAGCCAGCCGATAAAATCTGCTTTAGAGAAGAGAGATCGTGGTCGTCAAGCGCTGGACATTCCAGCGTGGCCACAAACTGGGTGGGCACCATGAAGGAGTGGGTCACTCGCTCACGCTCAACAATACTGAGCCATTCCTGTGGGCTGAACTTCTCCATCACAACAATAGTGGCGCCGACAAACATAGGCGGCAGCAACATGAACCAGGTGCCATTGGAATACAGTGACGTGGTGGCCAGCGCAATCGACGACTGGGTGAAACGCAGTTCCAGCGCGTTGGAATAAGACCAGTGCTGCCTGGCGCGATGTGTTTGCACGATGCCTTTCGGCTCGCCGGTGGTACCCGAGGAATAAATGATATTGAACTCGTCGCCCAGGTCGTACCTGACGGGCGGTTCGTGATCGGGGGAGCCATCCAGCCATTGGCCATAATCTTGCCACCCCTCGGCGACGAAACCACGACCTATCTTGCCGTCACTGCGCAGCGAGTCGACCCTGGCGGTGGCAGAGCGGGCTAGCTCACTGACATCGGCGCCGGCAAACAACACTTGCGCACCCGAATCCGCCAGTAGGGTTGCCACCTGTTGCTGGGTAAGCAGTGTGCTGATCGGCACCACGCAGGCTCCCGCCTTGGTAATGCCGAAGAGAATCTTGAATATCTCAGCGGAATTGCTCATCAGGATCGCGACCTTGTCGCCCCTGCCGATACCCATCGCCAACAGCGCGTTGGCAACGCAATTCATTGCGCTATTGAGCTCTTTCCAGGTCAGTCTGTCTTCCCCGCACACCAGGGCGAGATGACTGCCTCGGAAGCGGGCATGGCTTGCCCATATCTCCGGTAGATATACCTGCGTGTCGTCCAATTGCGCCATCATCGCTCCCAAAAACAACCAAATGTTCGCTTGGTTAAGTATTTACCGCATGTTAGCATAATTATCCTTCTGGACAGGTTAAGCGAGAGAGTTCTGCATGCCAATGGATACATCACCAGTGCATGAAACCACGCCTGTTTACGATCCTCGAGATCCCGCCACCATCAATGATCCTATCCCGCATTTGCGCCGCTTACAGCAATCTGAGCCGGTGTACTGGTCGGACGTTTTGCGTGGCTGGGTCATCACCCGCTATGAGGATGTGAAGCGAGTATTGCGCAATGACAACTTCTCAGCCGATCGTATATCCCCGTTTTTTGAGGCAATGCCACCCGAAAAGCAACAGCCCATCAAGGAGCTTATACGCTACCTGAACACTTGGGTAGCGTTCAAGGATCCTCCGGAGCATACCCGCCTGCGCCAACTGATGAGAACCGTTTTTACGCCTGCAGCCGTGGCCGAAATGTCGGGCTTTATTGAGTCTGCAGTGGATCACTTGCTGGCAGAACTTGAGGGCAAAAAACAGATAGATTTTATCGAGGAGTTTGCCTATCCGCTGCCTGCGATGGTGATTCTGGAGATGCTGGGTCTGCCCCAGTCCGATATGGATCTGTTGAAGGACTGGTCAAACAAGATGCAGTTGTTTATCGGCAGCGCCACCACGTCGCCCCACAAGTACGCATTGGCGGAAGAGGGTGCGATTCA
>CALINF010000234.1 GCA_938045215.1 uncultured Halieaceae bacterium
ATTGGCGCAATTATCAGCGCCGCCGCCATCTTCGATGCCATCACGGATCCCCTGATCGGCTTTGCCTCGGACCGCTTTCGTTCACGCTGGGGGCGGCGTAGAAGCTGGATAAGCATCGGCCTTCCGTTGCTGACACTGGCAACCTGGATGTTGCTCAGCCCTGGCTCCACAGCAACCGCAGCCTACTTAGGGATTTGGTATATCGCGCTGCGAGTCGGCTCGACGCTGGTCCTTGTACCCTACGGGGCCTGGGGTGCAGAGCTCAGCAGCGACTATCACGATAGAACCCGACTCAAGTCATCGCGCCAGAAATGGATACTGCTGGGCCTTATAGGTGCGGCCCTCATCCCGGCCGGCGTAGAGTTCTTGAACGACGGCGCTTCGGTGCCCGCGCTGGAGGTGCTGGATGCCTTCGCCTGGGCAGTATTGTTGACACTACCATTGATAGGAGCGCTGCTGTTGGCGCGGGTACCAGAGCCACCCGCTTTACAGGGCGAGGGGCGCACCCCACTCTTTCGGTCGCTGCGACTCATGTGGAAGAACGGCCTGTTCCGGCGGGTAGTAACGATTGAACTGGTCATTACTGGCGGCGAATACTTTACCAATACTTTGTCGCTCTTCTTTATGCAGGACTTCATTGGTATTCGCTCGCCGGGTCAACTGTACCTGATCTACTTCAGTACCGGGCTACTAGCCATGCCGGTATGGGACCTTATCGCAAGCCGTTGGGGCAAACACCGTTCACTGGCCTGCGCCATGGTCGTAGTGAGCATTGTGAGTATCTCGATATTTTTCCTGAACCACGGTGACATCCTGGCCTTCTATATTCTGTTCGCGGCCAAAGGTTTTTGCTTTGGTGCATTTGCCTACCTACCCCTTGCCATGCTCGCGGACGTGGTCGACATCGACACCATGCGCTCGGGTGATGCGCGCACGGGTGGCTACTTTGCCGTGCATGGGTTCATGACCAAATGCGCCGCATCCTTCGGCGGGTTGTCGCTCCCACTGCTCGCGCTAGCGGGTTATTCGGCAACCTCAGGTATGCAAAACGACGACACAGCTCTGCTGTGGCTGGGCATTCTCTATGCGCTGGTTCCAACCATGCTGTTTGTGTTTGCATTCTGGCTCACCTGGACCTGGCCACTGTCTGCCACCCGCCATGCACGCATGCGAGGCAAGCACGAACGACGCATTGAGAAACGAGAGGAACGTCAGCGGTCAGTTTGAAACCGCGAGAAGGTTGAAAAGATAGTAGAGCCAGACAGCGTAGGTAATGATATCTGGCGGGAATCTGTGACGTTTTTAGGTATCCATATAGCGATTCTAGCAATCGGGCCAGTTAAATTGTCAGTACCCCCTCTACTGCTCTGGCATGGGGTATGGCAGGTTTATGCCGCGACTGCTAAACGAGATGTACATGTCATCCTGCGACCCAATCATCACACTTTCCATCAGCGCCCGCGCGCCGCTTCGGGGACTGCTCCATTGCACAACGAAATTGGCGCCAGAGCCGGCCTGGCTGTCTGTCCTCTCTACCAGGTAGGCAGCTGTTGCCATCGGCGCAAGAGATACTGGCGATTTCAAATAAGAGCGCACCGGTTTACCCGTTGTGTCGTACAAATCAATAGCACTGATTTCCATTGCGTGTAACGGGTCTGGATTGCGAATCGATAAAGTAGCCTCCAGGAGAAAGGGTTTACCCCCCATCGCATAGATATGTGAATAGACAGGCACATAGGTGTAATTGGCAATCGCACCGTCAGATCGAGCCTGCACCTCTGCCACCTGTGGTTGCTGGTAGCTCAAGCGGTCCTGAATTGTTTCTGCGGAGCGGATCAGTTTTCCAAGATATATGATAAGAATCAATAGAACCAATCCACTTATCACACCAATCACATGCACTGTCTCTACTTTCCTTTGCATTGTTTCCTCCAAGCAGTAGTTATCAACAATTGTAGACTGATTCTACTTTGCAGTACCTAATGGATAACCCACGCTTTGACAGCTAAACCTTACATTTACTGGCGCATAATGAGTAGTATAGCTAGTTCACCGCTCACCCGAGAATAATAATGGCCTTACCGTCGATAACCTATGGAATCATGAATATAGATCCATAATAAAAAATATATAGGAGCGAGTTATGGAAGTGGCTATTGATGACCTAATTGTTTGGCTTATTGTTGGCATGTTATCCGGGTCGCTTGCAGGCCTGGTGGTCAAACGAAGGAGAACAGGCTTTGGCAGGCTCACTAATCTAGCTGTGGGCTTGGTTGGGGCGATTATTGGCGGAGCCCTATTTGACCTGTTCCGGATTGACCTTGGCTTGGCAAACATAGCCATCAGTGCGCAAGATATTGTATCGGCGTTCATTGGCGCGATGCTATTTCTCGCTGCTTTTGCCTATATCAGGCACTTGTATCGTACTAGAAGCCACAGGAATTAGGCGCTGCGAGACATTCAACAACAGTGAAAAATCTCTTGTTCAATATCAAGCTATCTAGACGAGCGACCTCAGAGGCGAAAAATAATGCGCGCATATGTCTTTTCAGAGTGGACCAAAAAAGCCGAAATAAAGGAAGTTTCAATACCAACACCTGGCCGGGGCGAGGTATTGATAAAAATAGGCGGCGCTGGTGCATGTCACTCAGACTTGCATATTATGCACGAGTGGACCCCTGAAACTTTCCCACCTGCCGGAGGGATGAAGTTACCTTTTACTCTGGGGCATGAAAATGCGGGCTGGATTGAAGCTGGCGATATTCCTCCTGGCATGGAAAAAGGATCAGCCGTGGTCGTGTCTCCTACGTGGAGTTGCGGAAATTGTGCCTCCTGCAGAGCCGGTGCAACCAATTACTGTGAGCAAGACGGTGTACTAACCGGTGGATTGGGACGAGACGGTGGATTTGCAGACTATATGATTGCTCCAGCGCACACGCTGGTGCCTATAAGTAAAATTGAACCCTGGCAGGCTGCACCACTAACTGACGCTGGCCTGACCTCGTATCATGCCGTCAAGCGATGTCTACCCAAGCTGACTCCGGATACTGCCGTTGTTGTAATCGGTGTAGGTGGACTTGGACATTTTGCCATCGAGTTTCTTCGCGAGTTATCTGCTGCAAAGATTATTGCGATCGACCGCGATGAGAATGCACTGAAGGTGGCCAAAGATCGAGGCGCCGGGATCTGTCTAAAGTCCGATGAAACCGTGCCTGAGCGTGTACACGAAGCAACCTCAGGACTTGGTGCGATGGTAGTAATGGACTTTGTTGGCATTGACAGCACAATGCTCATGGCGACGCAGATAGTACGCCGGCGTGGTGAAATTATTGTTGTAGGAATGGGCGGTGGAGTATTGCCCTTCCAAAATGGCCTGATTCCCTACGGCTGCTCGCTGACATATACACTTGGCGGCTCCACCAGCGAACTGTTCGAAGTCGTGGCCCTGGCAGAGAGCGGTCGCATCAAACCTCATATCGAGAGATTTCCGCTCGAAGACATTGATGAAGTTTACGAGCGACTACATAACAATGAGATCTCAGGGCGAGCAGTGCTCGTACCATGACCGCATCTTCCTTGCTATCAGCGTCACGTCTGTTTTTGGAGATTTCTACCTAACCGGCGGTAGCAACACCACAGTATTGATAGATATTTTCCAGGCATCACGGCGATAACGTCCACCAAATAAATTAGAGCAAGATAGTTAAAGCAATGCGAGAATGACGCATGGATATCAATATTCTCATACTGGTAGGTGGCTCATTACTGCTCATCAGCACCCTTTCGAGCAAGCTATCTGATAAAGCAGGTGTACCCGTACTGCTTCTCTTTCTTTCGATCGGCATGCTGGCCGGTTCTGAGGGCATTGGTGGTCTCGCATTTGATTCTCCCGAGCAGGCTCAATCGATCGGTACAGTTGCCCTCCTCATCATTCTATTTTCGGGTGGACTGGATACACGATGGACATCGGTAAAACCTGTGTTGCTACCAGGGTTGGTGCTTTCAACTGTTGGCGTCATTCTTACCATGATCATACTTGGAGTCTTCGCGAAATTTGTACTGGGTAGCTTCACCAGCTTTTACCTCGGTACGGATGGCTTGAGCTGGACGGAAGCGTTCCTGATCGCCGCAATTGTTTCATCCACAGATGCCGCAGCTGTTTTTTCTGTCTATCGCACCAGCCCTGTTCAGCCAAAGAAAAAGCTGCGATCGTTACTCGAGTTTGAATCTGGCAGCAACGACCCAATGGCAGTTCTTTTGACAGTCACTTTGCTAGGGGTTATTGCAAATGGCGAAGTCGTATCGATTGAACTGGTAGTTACTCTGGTAGTACAGCTGCTCGTTGGTGGCCTGGCGGGAGGACTGATTGGCTGGGCGGGCGTTACCGTTCTCAATAGATTGCAGCTCTCTACAGCCGGCCTCTACCCCATGGTGGTACTGGGGCTTGGTTTGGTTGTGTTTGGCACGGCAGAGTGGTTCGATGGCAACGGGTTCCTAGCCGTCTATCTGGCCGGCGTGGTTATTGGCAACCGTATTGATAAAGGCCGCGCTGAAATCATGAATTTCCACGAAGGGCTTTCATGGCTTATGCAGATAGCAATTTTTGTCATGCTCGGCCTGCTTGTTTTCCCTTCGCAGCTACTTGAGGTGGCCGGAGTATCGATAGTGCTAGCGCTGTTTTTAATGCTAGTGGGTCGGCCACTGGCTGTTGCTATTTGCTACCTGCCGTTTCGACCGAAAAAGCAAGAACTGCTATATGTATCATGGGTTGGTATGCGGGGATCAGTACCTATTGTATTGGCTACGTTTCCTGCGACATATGGGCTTTACGGTGCGTCACAGATATTCCATCTGATATTTTTCTTCGTGCTCGTATCAGTACTCGTTCAAGGACTCACGCTGGTACCCGCCGCGCGGTACTTCAAGGTTACAGAAACATGAACCAGACTGATGGGACAAGAACCCAACACTGTCTGATGGTAGATTCCCCATGCCAATAAAACCTCCAAAGCTGGTATTTCTGAGTTTACTGCTTGGCATAGCCACCGGGATCTTCTTTGGCGAAATGGTAGCCTGGTTGCAGGTGGTAGGTGATATTTTTATCAAGCTGCTGCAAGTTACTGTGATCCCATTTATTTCGATTTCGCTGATCACTGGCATAGGGAGCCAGAAACTTGAAGACGTAAAGGCTATCGCATTCAAGGGCGGCGGCGTTCTTTTATTGGCATGGACTTTCGCCGTAGCTGTATTGCTGTGTATACCTTTCGCATTCCCTGACTGGCCTTCAGGCTCATTTTTCAGCATCAATCTTACAGAGACCGCGAGCACGCCGGATTTTCTGCGTCTTTTTATACCTTCTAACCCATTCTATGCGTATGCCAATGCCATTGTGCCCGCCGTGGTTGTTTTCAGCATCTTGATCGGCCTGGCATTGATCGGCCTTCCTGGCAAAGAGTCAGTATTGCAACCGCTGGATGTATTGCGCGAAGTGTTGATGAAGATCACTCGAGGCGTAACCAAATTGACTCCCATCGGCGTATTTGCCTTGATGGCCTATCTGGTTGGAACGGTTGATTTCGAAGACCTTATTCGGCTACAGATTTATCTCGTTTTATACGGGCTGTCTGCACTTTTCTTGAGTTTATGGGTACTGCCGACCCTGGTCGCAGCACTAACCCCGCTTAGCTACCTGGAAATATTGCGTGCGCTGCGCACTCCGTTGATTACTGGTTTTGCCACCGGCAGTTCTCTCGTCGTGCTACCTATGCTTATTGAACAGTGCAAAGTACTGATCACAAGCGCACAGACGCAAGCCTCCGAAACTGCCAAAGAGCGGTATCAATCCACAGTAAACATTCTCGTCCCCGTGCTCTACCCTTTCCCACAAAGTGGCGCGCTGCTAAACCTCGCTTTTCCACTTTTTGCCGCTTGGTATATCGGGTCGGGCGTACCTACTACGCAATATCCAACACTAGTTTTCGCCGGCATTCCAAGCCTCTTTGGTGGCAACATACTGACACTTACATTTTTGCTGGATCTACTGCGACTACCTAACGACCTCGTTCAGGTGTTTTTATCCATGGATGTGATTAATGCCCGTTTCGGTACGCTTCTTGGTGTTATGCACTATGCAAGTGTCACCTTAATCGCCACAGTAGCGATTGTAGGTAGGCTGAAAATCAACTGGCTTGTACTACTGCGCTTTGTTTTAGTGAGCCTGCTTTTACTTGCTGCAATAATATTCGGTACTCGCACTTTCTATACCCTCGTAGTCTCCCCGGTTTACACCAAAGCGGACTCCCTGCTCCGGCTTGATCTTATGGGCGAAAGGCAGCCGTCAGTGATCTATACGGACTTAGACAACATCGCCCAAGATTCGCAATCCGAGCCTGCTGATCTACTTGCTATCATCAGACGCGGCGTATTAAACGTGTGCTACCAACCAAACGAATATCCTTCTGCTTTTTACAATAATGCCACGCCACGCCAGCTTGTTGGCTTTGATATTGAGATTGCGCATCGAATGGCGCAACGCTCAAACGTATCTCTAGCCTTCTATCCAGCACACACTGAACGCGAGGGTATGGAACTTCTCAATAACAGGGTCTGTGACTTGTATATGCGCACACTACCCGTCTCCGCGCTGCGTACCTATAAGTTCGCGTTGACAGATCCAATTTACCAATCGGCGGTTGGTCTGATTGTCAGCGATCATAAGCGACATGCGTACAGTACATGGCAAGAGATTGACAAGATGGACGCGGGCTTCAGGCTGGGAGTCGACGGCTCACTTTCGTCGATGATGATGACGCGAGACTTATTTCCAAAAGCCACGCTCACGCCAATCAGGGATATGACCGAGCAGGCAAGCATACTGGAGTCTGGCGCGCGGAATCTGGATGCCATTACTGACATGGCTGAGGAGGGAGGCGCATGGACCCTGCTCTATCCCGCCTTTACAGTCGTCGTACCGCAGCCAGCGGCTCTTATCCCGGTTGCTTATGCCGTTGCGCGTGATAACAATGACCTGCTGATATCCACAAACGCCTGGTTGCAAGCAGAGAAGAGTAAGGGAAACATCGACGAGCTTTACAGTTACTGGATGCTGGGCGGAGCCACTGAGAAAAAACGCCTACCAAGGTGGTCGGTGATCAAGGATATTCTGCAGTGGGTAGAGTGAAGTCGCTAATTTTTTGCTGGCTCCGGCATCATGGCCGGATGATGAAGACACCACGTCTGTCATTCGTGCTAAATCGTACCCTTATGTTTGATCTGGTGAGTTAAGTGGAATATTTAACCGTCGAATATTTGGTGTGGGCGGTTGCACTTGGCGGTATCAGTGCGTTATCACTTCCTTTGGGGTCCTGGGTGGGCTTGCAGGCCAATCCAAAGCCACACGTTACGTCAATACTGGCAGCGTTCGGAGCCGGCGCGTTGATCGCGGCCCTCTCGATAGAGCTCGTCGCTCCCACACTGTTTTTGCTCGAATCACCCGAGATAGAGTCACATCATGGCGACCCTGTTAGTGCCTTTTTTGCGCTTATAAGTGGAATGGCTATTGGGGGTATTCTGTTCACCCTGCTGGATCGACTCGTCAATGCCCGCGGCGGGTTCCTGCGCCACACTGCGAGCACTGTCAGCTATTTGATGGCGCGCAGACGGGATCGGGAGCTGGCGACTCTTGATAGATTCGCTATGTTCCCTCCATTGAGGGATTTAGCACCCGAACACATCAACACACTTCTCGGCATGATAAAGCCGGTGACATACTCACCTGGCCAGATACTCGGCAGTGAAGGTGAACTCGCCAAGACTATGGGCTTTATCTTTGAGGGTAGTGTCATTGCGACGTCTTCAGATGGTCTGGAGCAGCGATTCGATGAAGGCTCTATTTTGGGCGTATATTCACTCATGACCAACCGGCCCAACCCGGCTACCGCAAAAGCTGAGCGTGTAGTGAAAGGCTATTTAATATCCAGGCCAGACTTTATTCGCCTTTGTGAATTGTCGCCTGACTTCAAAAAGGCCATGCAGCAAATCCTGGAACAACGCATTGAGGCTACTCAGCAGCTGTTCGTGCAGCGTGACAGGCAGACACAGGAGTGGCTAGCGGCAGCCAGAGAAGCACTGCGCACTGACGCACAGATCCCTGACGATCCAGCATGGCGGAGAGCACGCTCCGAACACAAGGGCGCCCCTCTGGCAATCTGGCTTGGCATCTTGATTGATGGTGTACCCGAAAGCTTCGTCATAGGCGCTGGACTCTTGATCGAGCTCGAGAACCACCAATCCGAGCTTGGGACACTTGGTTTTGCCGACGTGGTGCCCTATACCCTTATCGCAGGGCTTTTCCTTTCAAACTTTCCCGAAGCGATGGCGAGTTCAGCAAACATGCAAGCACAGGGTTTCAGCAAAAAGAGGGTCTTTCTGCTGTGGTTCTCACTTCTTGTGATTACAGCTGTGGGCGCCGGGGCCGGCTTTCTCCTAGCAGATGCTCTCAGTGCAACCTCGCTTGTTTTCGCGGAAGGACTCGCTGCAGGAGCGATGTTAACAATGATCGCAGCTGCCATGATACCTGAGGCCGTACTCATGGGACGATCTTCTACCGTCGGGATAAGCACGCTAGCAGGCTTTCTCGCAGCAATTTCTTTCAAACTGCTGGGTTGAAAATCAAGACAAGTCCCAAGGTATATATCGTAGTTATCATTACGCGCCAGTATATTTAGGCTTTCTCCAGCATAACTTTTATACAGTAGCGGCAGTTGCTAACCTTTGCTATGAGCTCGTAGAAAATCAATCCGCAGCAACCTTCGCGCTGCCGGCTAGCCAACGCGTTTCTCTGCGCAACGCAAGGCTCCCTCGACTGCAGTCAATCTATCTGACCCACAGTTGGTGACGCGAGAGACTGATTCTCTACTATCTGTTTATGAAAAGATGAGGATCGCGACGTGAATATACCAAACTACACCACTTATGTTTGCAGGCTGGCATTGTTAGCGTGCTGCTGGTTCACTGCGACGAGCGGTG
>CALINF010000235.1 GCA_938045215.1 uncultured Halieaceae bacterium
GCCCCCTGTGGGCATCAGTACAAGCGCATTTCCTCCACTGATGACGGTGTTGATTACAGCCTGCTGAGGATGTCGAAAAGCGTTGTAGCCGAAGGTGTTCTGTAGAATGTCGAGGGCAGTTAGCATTGGCTGGCAGTATACCGGAGGCAGGACGCTGGGGGTGAAGCACGTGCCATCAGTTTTGCAATGGCTCTTATGTGAAGTCAGTACATCCCGCTGCCAGTTCAGGGCAGGGGGAGCGCGCTATACGCGTTCAACCGCTTATGTGTGCAAAAAATTGCAAGCCTGTACCTCGGGGTGTACAATGGCCGGTCAAATCAAGACTATAAGGACAAATGATGGCCGCTACACCCAAACGAGCCCCCGCCAAGAAGAAACAACCTGCCGCTGTAGAAACGTCTGATTCCATCGCAGAGCAAACCGCCAAATTCCTCAAGGAAGGCAACAAGATCGATCAGATCCAATCTGGAATCAGTGGCATGCCAACGATGGCAAAGCCGCGAACAAACGGCTCTGTCCGCGCAGCCAAGTAAACTCTAGCCAAACTGGAAGAACGCCATTTTATTGCCATCCAGAACCCGGCTCGCCCGGGTCAATGGCAATCTGATCATTGAGCCGTTTTGAAATCGCGGCGAAACTGGTGTAGCAAGGGCTCAGTGTACCCACTGGGCTGACTCTTCCCCTCAAAGATCAGGGCCAGAGCCGCGCGGAACGCGAAGCCATCGTAGCCAGGCGCCATCGGTTGATACAGCGGATCGCCGGCATTCTGTTCGTCGACAATCAGAGCCATGCGCTGCATTGTTTCGTTGACCTGCTCTGCTGTGCAGATGCCATGCTCGAGCCAGTTCGCAATGTGTTGGCTTGATATCCGCAGAGTTGCACGGTCCTCCATCAGGCCCACATGGTTGATATCGGGCACTTTTGAACACCCCACCCCCTGGTCTATCCAGCGAACAACGTAACCCAAAATTCCCTGGGCGTTATTGTCCAGTTCTGCCTGGACTTCTTGTGCTGACAGCGATGCACCCGCTGCCAGGACAGGCACTGTGAGGATGTCATCGAGGGACGCGGGTGTTCGGTTCGACAGGGCAGCCTGTTGCTCGGCAACATTGACCTGATGGTAGTGAATGCTGTGCAGGGTTGCGCCGTTGGGAGAGGGTACCCAGGCTGTCGTGGCGCCTGCACGGGGGTGGCCGATTTTTTGCTCCAACATAGCCGCCATCTCGTCGGGCATAGCCCACATACCTTTGCCTATCTGCGCGCGGCCGGCCAGTCCGCAGGCAAGCCCGGTATCGACGTTCCAGTCTTCGTATGCGGTTATCCAGGGCTGGGACTTCATCTGCGTTTTGGGCACCATGGGTCCGGCCAACATACTGGTGTGGATTTCGTCGCCGGTGCGATCAAGAAAGCCTGTATTGATGAACACTACGCGCTCGCGTGCTTCATAGATGCAGTTCTTAAGATTGATAGTGGTGCGTCGCTCCTCATCCATGATGCCGATCTTGAGCGTGTTGGCAGCCAGCCCGAGTATACCCTCGACTGCGGAGAACAGTTCAACCGCGAACCGCACTTCTTCTGGACCGTGCATTTTGGGCTTCACGATGTAGACAGAACCTGTCCTGGAGTTTGCACGCGACTGGTTGCCTTTCAGGTCGTGCATGGCGGCCAGGCTGGTGAGCAAGGTGTCCAGAATACCCTCGGGAATCTCATTGCCTTTATTGTCGAGCACCGCTGGCGTTGTCATTAGATGTCCAACATTGCGCACGAACAGTAAGCTGCGCCCGTGCAATGCAATATCGTCTCCCGTGGGGCTTGTATAGACCCGGTCTGCCTGTAGATCACGGGTTACCGTGCGGCCTGATTTTTCAAATGAGTCCTGCAGATTGCCTTTCATCAAGCCCAGCCAGTTGCGATAGACTTCTGTCTTGTCTTGGGCATCGACTGCCGCTACGGAGTCCTCGCAGTCCATGATAGTAGTGACAGCCGCCTCAACCAGTAGGTCCTTAACCCCTGCCGGATCATCCTTGCCGATGTTGTGCTCGCGATCGATCTGGATTTCGATGTGCAGATTGTTGTTGCACAACAATACAGCCGTTGGCGCTGCAGCGTTTCCTCGATAGCCTTTCAGCTGATCCGGGTTGCCGAGTGCCGCTGAACCACCGTCCTTCAAGTTCACCTGCAAGGCGCCGTCGACAATCGCATAAGCGACTGCATCGTGATGGCTTGCTCCTGCCAGCGGAGTAGCCTGGTCCAGATGATTGCGGGCGAATTCTATAACCCGCTGACCACGCACGGGGTTGTAGCCAGGCCCCTTGTCTGCGCCACCGTCTTGCGGGATGGCGTCGGTGCCATACAGTGCATCGTAGAGACTGCCCCAGCGCGCGTTGGCGGCGTTTAACGCAAAGCGCGCATTCTTAACCGGAACCACCAGCTGGGGACCTGCTTGCAAAGCAATTTCCGTGTCCACATTGTCTGTGCTGATGGAAAAGTCTTCTACTGTCGGCAGCAGGTAGCCGATGTCCTGCAAGAAGGTCCGGTAGGTGGCCAGTTCGGTATCGTGCCAGGCGTGGTCCTGGTGCCACTGATCAATTTGCGCCTGGAACTCTTCGCGCCGGGCTAGGAGGGCGGCGTTGGCCGGGCCGAAGTCTTTCACTAGCGAGGCGAGTCCCGACCAGACCTGTGCAGGCTCAAGTCCGCTTCCAGGCACCATTTCGTCGTTAACCAGCGCGTACAGTTCCGCACTGATCTGGAGTTCGCTGTCGGTAAGGTAGTGAGTCATGATGTCTTTTTCCTGCTGTGACAAGGGTTGTAAATAAAACCCCGGCAGCTCTGAGGACCGCTAAATCAACACGCGTGTACTCAGCCGGGACGCGAAGGTTACCGCATGGGCAATTGCAGTGCTAATCGCGGCTCTTATGCTGGAAATACGTCCAGCTTATGTGGATAGTTAATCCCCGCTGTTTCGCTATTGATTACTTTCGATACACCAGCGATCAAGCCGGTCTGATTGCCACCAGGCTCTCTTATACCTATTGGGGGGCCAGCCCGAGCGCCTCGCTCGCAAAGGCAAGTGCAGCGGGAGAATCTACCCGGACACTGTAGGCTTCCAGGAATAATTTCCCGACCACCTGGCCCTGCGTATCAATCACAATCATGCCGGGGTAGGGGATGCCGTATTGAGGATCGCCTGGCACATAATCTGTATTAAGTATCCCCAGTGTTTTGAAGGTGAGAGCATTTATATCGGACAGGACAGGAATCGTGATACCGAACTTGTCGATGAACTGCTGTTGCAGGTCTGGAGTGTCATACGTTATTGCCACCAGCGAGATCCCAGCTGCATCGAAGTCGGCTTTGTACTGCTGCAACTGAACCAGCTGTTTCATGCAGTAGGGGCACCAGTCCAATGAACGACTTGCAACGAACGCAATACCGTTTGTGCCCGCGAACGGGTTGAGCAGGTTAATCTCGCGGCCCTGATACAGCGCCCTGACGCCGGGGAAGGTTGACCCAAGCGCCGGCCCGGGATCGAAGCTGTCGTTGTCTGCAGGAACGAACATATTCTCGGTCAGTTTGTTGAAGGCCGATTCCTTGATATCGACTCGAAAGATGTAGATGAGGGCAGTTGCCGTTGCCAGAGCAACGGCGGCCATGACCAGAATTCTTTTCATTGGTGGTGTTGCTCCCGTGAATACTCTGGCGCTAGTTTAGCTCATCCGCAACCGTGGATCAGGGTGCCTTGTTCGTTGCTCCCATAACCGCGTATGCTAGAGCTTTGGAGCCGGGATACATGAAAACGTTCAATGTTTGATCAAGTGATCATTTCCTGCCTGTTTTTGTGGCTACTCGGTAGCTTGATTTTTACCGATTGGCCGGCGTCCTGGATATTTGTGAGTGCGATGCTGGCCAGTTATTTTCTGGGTCTGGTTGATACGGCAGAAGTGCTTTCCAAGGCCAGCAATACGGGGCTGATTACACTGCTGCTACTGCTTCTTGTCTCCATAGGACTTGAGAAGCTGTCGTGGCTTACGCGACTGTCGGGCCGTTTGATCTCCCGCAACTACACTCTATCCTTGCTAAGGCTGGGAGCGGTGACGGCCGTTTTCTCGGCTTTCGTTAACAATACCGCTGTTGTTGCAACGCTCGCTCATACCGTGCGCAGCAATCGCTATCAACCTGCTTCCAGGCTGCTGATCCCACTTTCTTATGCCGCCATACTGGGTGGCACCATGACCCTGATTGGCACCTCTACCAATCTGATCGTCAGCAGCTTCCTGGAAGATGCTACGGGTCAGGGGCTGGCCTTCTTCGACTTCTTCATCATCGGAGCTACGGCGACGGTGTTGGGCCTGGGCGTACTGTTGCTTGCAGCACGTTTGCTTCCATCTGTGGGCGCGGAGCAGCTGGATGTTAATGAATATCTGATCGAAGCCGATGTAGCGGACGATTCCCGCCTGATCGGCAAGTCGATTGCTGCTAACGGACTGCGCAAGCTGGATGACTTGTTCCTTGTCGAAATTGTTCGAGGCAGAAACCTGCTCTCTCCGGTGGCTCCGCATGAAATTCTGGAGGCGGGTGACAAGCTGATATTCAGTGGTGATATCAAGCAGGTTTCTGCGTTAGAGGGCTATGATGGATTGAAGCTGTTTGCGATAGAGGAGGGTCTGCTCAGCGAAAATATGACCGAAGTGATCGTCATGCCCAATGCCGCAATCGAAGGTAAAACCATCAAGGCGGCTGGCTTTCGCTCACTGTTTGATGCTGCCGTTGTTGGGTTACGCCGCGGTGGCAAGCGCCTGTCCGGCAAGTTGGGAAGTATCACTATTCAGGCCGGTGACAATCTCATGCTGGCGGTGGGCCCCGACTTCAATGACCGCAAGAACCTGGACAAAAACTTTGTTGTTGTTGACGAAGCGGTAGCGGGTGCGCAGGCCAGCCCTTTGCAAAATTGGCTGATTTCACTGGGCTTGGTTGGCGTTGTTACATTGGCCGCGTTGGAGATTCTGCCGCTAATCAAGGGATTGGCATTTCTGCTCGCCTGTATGCTGGCACTGCAGATTGTCAGGGGTTCGGAGCTGCGTCGTCGTTTTCCTTTTGAGTTGTGGGTGATTATCGCGTCTGCGCTAACACTCTCTCAGGCCTTAACCAACTCCGGCCTGGTAGCACTGTTGACCGACAACATTCACAGTCAGTTGACTGGATTTGGTCCCTATGTCGCGCTCGCTGGCGTCTATTTTGGCACGCTCTTGCTCACCGAGTTAATGACCAACAATGCAGCGGCTGCACTGGTGTTTCCTATCGCATTTGGATTGGCCGAAAGCTACGGCCTCAACCCAATGCCCTTTGTCATGTGCGTCGCCTATGGCGCCAGCGCCAGTTTTTTAACCCCTTATGGCTACACTACCAATCTGATGGTTCAGAACCTTGGAGGTTACAGCATGCGTGACTATTTCAAGACCGGCCTGCCAATGTCGGTGGTCTACTCAGTAGTAGTGCTAGTCCTTGTGCCGATCTTGTTTCCATTTCAGTAGGAGAGCCCCATGATTTCCATGCCACAGATGATTGAACGCGCCGCCAGGCTAAACCCGCAGGGGTTGGCAACGCGCTGCGATGGTCGCCAACACAACTGGCAAGAAACCGGCACTCGTATCAGCCGGTTAGGTGGCTCGCTTCGTGGGCTGCAATTTGGAGATGGCGAAAGGGTTGGTATTCTCAGTCTCAACAGTGATCGATACTATGAAGCGCTGTTTGCGATCGTCTGGGCAGGCTATTGTGTCGTGCCACTAAATACCCGCTGGGCCGTCCCTGAGAACGACTACGCACTTAAGGACTCCGGCACTCGAGCGCTGTTTTTTGATGATAGTTTCGCAGCGCAAGCCCATGAACTCCTTGATTCCGTCGAATCGCTGACAGTTGCTATATACATGGGTGAGGGGGGATGCCCGTCGTGGGCTCAATCGTTCGAGTCTATGATTGAGCAGGCCGAGCCCAGCACGGCATCGCAACGATGCGGTGAGGATATGGCGGGCATCTTTTACACCGGTGGAACCACCGGTTTCCCTAAAGGTGTGATGCAAAGTCATCGGGCTATCTGGGCCAGTGCGCTTGGGTCTGTGCCGTACTTTAAGATGGGTAGAGACAGTATTTACCTGCACGCTGCACCGATGTTTCACATGGCGGATCTGGCTGGTTCAATGGGGGCTACCCTGAATTGCGCAGGCAACGTTATGTTGGCGAGCTTCGAGCCTGGACAAGTCTTGCAGACAATTGCCAATGAAGGCATTACTCATACTCTGCTCGTGCCAGCTATGATCAAGATGGCGCTCAATCATCCGCAGGCCAGCAGCGCAGATGTGTCGTCGCTGGAATGTATTCTTTATGGTGCCTCGCCCATGCCAGCAGCCACACTGGAGCAGTGCATGTCTATTTGGCCAACCGTCGGTCTGGTGCAAGCCTACGGCCAGACAGAGCTTGCGCCTGTGGTTACGATGTTATCGGCAGAGGATCACCGCATCGGCGGGCAGCGTCTGAAATCTGCTGGCAGGCCAACCCCGGTAAATGACATCCGCATTGTTGGTGCCGACGGTGAAGATTGCACTGTGGGAGTCTCGGGAGAGGTAGTCGTAAGAGGGCCTCACACCATGCTGGGTTACTGGAACAAGCCCGATGAGACCATGAAGGCATTGCAGAATGGTTGGGTATTCACCGGTGATGCAGGTCTGTTTGATGACGACGGATTTCTCTATATCGTCGATCGCGTCAAAGACATGGTTGTGACCGGGGGCGAGAATGTTTTTACCACTGAGGTCGAAAATGCAGTGATCAGTCATCCTGCAGTCCAGGACGTCGCAGTGATCGGTATACCGCATGATGATTGGGGCGAGGCGGTGCATGCCATCGTCGTTCTCCACGAGGGCCAGTCTGTGTCTGATGACGACCTCCTCGCGCACTGCAGAGGCCAGATTGCCGGATACAAGTTGCCCAAGGGTTTCACTTATAGAGCAGACCCTTTGCCGCTGTCAGGCGCAGGTAAGGTACTCAAAACGGAACTGCGTAAGCCCTGGTGGAAAGGCAGAGACCGGCACGTGGGTTGAGTCGTTACAGGTTTAGGAGTATTGAAAAGTATCTCAAGTCCGGTTTGCAGATATCAGTATCGCTGTTGGTGCCCCCTGATTCTCCATTTGCTCCGTGAGTGCACAGCTTATAATTTAGTGCTACGCCGGCCCATCCGTTTGCTTCATATTGATAGGTGTTTCCCCAAGGATCCAGAGAGGCGGCCTGTAGTGCTTCGAGAGCAACTGTTTGTGTGGAATCCGTTGCTGATGTGACAAGCACCTCCAGACTAGGCGGAAGAGCTTTGTGGGTGTCGATATACGCAGA
>CALINF010000236.1 GCA_938045215.1 uncultured Halieaceae bacterium
AAAGGTTGGACCTATCTGTTTGGAGAGGGAGTGTTAACCCAGGCTGTGTTCAAGACCGTTTTTTGCGGTTTTATCGCGCTGGGCTGTATGATCCAGCTCACTGCAGTTCTCGATTTCTCCGATGCGATGGTGTTTTTGATCGCGATTCCCAACATCCTGGGCTTGTACTTCTTTGCGCCCGAGGTGAAGCGTGAAGTCAACGATTACATGCGCCGGATTCGCGCCGGCGAGGTGCATCTCAACGGTGATTGAACAGATCCGTGTTACAACGTAGGTTCGGTCAGTAGGGTTTGTCGCCGTCGATTGTGATGCGCTCCATGCGTCTATGCGCGGGGAAATAATCATTTATCGGTTTGTGCTGAGTGCTGCGATTGTCCCAGATGGCGATGCTGTGTGGTTGCCAGCTGAAGCGACATGTGAACTCGGGCGTCTTGATGTGCTGGTACAGAAAAGCCAGTATCGCGTCGCTCTCGCCCTTTCTTAGTCCTTCGATCTGTGTGGTAAACAGGGAGTTTACGAATAGTACTTTTTTGCCAGTTTCAGGGTGTGTGCGAATGACAGGATGTTTCACTGGTGGATTTGCAGCCACAGCGTCTGCCAGCCGCTCTCGACCGCCTGGCTCGGCCAGGCTCTCCCTGAAGCCATAGGCGAAATCGTGTATCGCGTTGAGTCCCTCCAGCATTTGCTGCATGGGAAATGATAAACCATCATAGGCCGCAGTCATGCTCGACCAGAGGGTATCGCCGCCCTTGGGTGGCGTGATGACTGCCTTCAACACTGTGCCAAGTGGCGGGTGTTGACGAAATGTCATATCCGAGTGCCAGGCCTCGATCTTGGTGGGTTTGTCGGGTGTACTCTCGAGTATCGTGATCTCGTCAAAGCCATCGACCGTCGCATAGGCCGGGTGGGTTTGCAGCGGACCAAAACACAGTGCCAGGGCTTTCTGGCTCGCGGGCGAGATGTCCTGATCGCGGAAGAAAATTACTTCGTACTCATTAAGTAATTTGCGCAGTTTGAGCACATCGTCGCTTGATAGTGCTCTACTGAGGTCCATGCCTCTTACTTCGGCGCCAAGCGCGCCAGCAATTGGAGTGATGTCCAGCATTCCGTTTTCCTTTAACCGTTCCAGTGCCGCGTTTATCTATCGGCAGAGTCTAGCAGAGCAAACTGACTGATTGCGATGGCAAAGGGCCTCAACCGACGTGTCTTCTTGTGTTCCTCTGCCCGATGATAGCTACCAAAGGAAGCAGAGTAACTGTGGTCTTGCATGAACAGCAATCTAACAAGTGGGTGTACTCACTGGCGGCAGGTAAATGGCATCAGGTATGGCATGTTTGCAACCCTGCTATACAGCGCAGCTCACTCCTATACTGCTTACGCTCAGGCGCCACTCAACATCGATGCGTTGATGGCCGCACGCTCAGAGCTGACGCTGCAGGTAGGATACAGCTTTCTGGCGGCAAGCGACGATGTATTGGTACCGCTGTCTTTGACTACCCAGGAGTCGGCAGTGAGGCCGCCGCCTGTGCAGGCTATCGTCGAGCAGGATACTGAGACTGGCCAGTGGGTCTCTGGCTTGCGCTATGGGGCAACCAGCGATCTTGAACTGCGTAGCACGATCCGTCAGCGAGAGAGTCGTACCAGGTCGCCTTACCAGTCCTCGTCCACGCGCCGCAGTACGGCTCTTTCTATGGGAGGCTCATGGCAGGTGAGCCGCGATCAACGAACACCGGCTCTGTTGCTGTCGTTAGATGTAGACATTGCGGCTCGCTCGCCGCTTCAGGATTCGGAACTCGGCTACGGTAAGGCTATGCGTTTGAATGCGCTGACCTATCGATCACTCGATCCCGTTGTGCTGTCTTTGCAAGTGGGTATGGAATACTTTTCGAGTTGGCGGTATGAAAAAGTGGAGTATCAGCCCGGTGATAGCGCCGTCGCCAAGGCTCAGGTGAGTTTCGCGGTGAACCCAGAGGTGACGTTAATAAGCGGCCTTGGGGTGCAGCGAATAGAACCCTCGGAGATCTCAGGCAGTGAGGTGTACGAAAGCGCAACGCGTATCAATCTGACTATGGCCGCAGGCGTCGCAATCAGTCGCAGATCTTCGTTGTTCCTTGGAGCAGATATTATCGGCAGTGGTCCCAATGCGGCCACTATTAATCTTGAATGGCTTTATCAGTTTGAATTGTGAGAGAGGGGCAGCGCGGCCCGGTTGATGCGCAGGGCAGCACTGTAACGGTGGCTTATCTTTGTTGTTGATGAGCTATTGCATCAAAAAAGGAGTCTTACTATGAACACATTGAAGAAATCACTATGTGCAATTGGAATCGCCTCAATGGTCAGCCAACCTTTGTATGCCGGGACCTCGCCAGGGGCTGAGCAGGCGCAACTGATAGCCGCATTTGGCTATGATGTTTCAGTTTCATCTGATGTTGCTGTACTGGAGGAGGATGTTCTGCAGGAAACCGACGGTCGCATGGCACCGTTGGCGCTGGCTCTTGCGATTGCAGGCGTAGATCTGGCATTGGCTGGCTTTTTCTGGGGAGTCTATGTCCCGAACTATTCCAGCGGTGTTTATTATCAAACACCCTAGAGTGGCCGAATGCACAAGGGAAAGGAGAGTCGCGAGAGTGTCGTTGCTCTAGCTTGTGCTCTTAGTGGCGCAGGGCACCGTGGAATACCGGCAAGCATGTTTCTGATTTCAAGGTGTCCCTTTTTTGTACGACGCGGCTCGCATCAGCTGATACGAGACCGTCAAAAACCCGAATGAGAAAGACGGAGGTGCATAGATGAAGCATCCAGAGTTGGAGCGAAAACTAAACGATAATCGCTTTCGACGTCGATTTTCTCGACACTGGCTACATTTCTTGCTCATTACTTTGCTTCCGCTTCTGGTGGTGACGCTGCTGCTCATTCGGACAAATGATATCGACTGGGGTCCGGTGCCATTGGGCCTGTTGTTGATCGCCGAGTTTCTGGTGTGCAATGCGTTTGCCTGGTATTGGGCGGTGCAGCAAGCATGCAGAGACGTAAGAAGACTTCAGGGGCACTACCGGCCACCTGCAACATTTCCTTTCGACTAGATCATGCGCAGGCGCGCTGCAAACCCGGCTGAGTTGTCTGTTTTGGGGCCTGCTACACAGGTTGTTGCATTATCACTCATGGGTTCTGCTGTGTCTTTTTTTGTACTTTCTCTGCTACTGATTACGAAGGTGATGGCCGCAAGTTGGCCCGATGGAGGGCAAGTCATCACTCCGTTCATTCCGGGCCAAACTCACGAGACTCATGGGCCTGTCTTCGAGACGTGGCTAGAGCGGCGCGACAAGGGTGTTGTAAAGCAATCTCTGGATTACAGCTGTGGCATCGCTGCTCTGGCAACGCTTATGGAGATGAGTTTTGATGTTGAAGTGACCGAGTCTTCCCTGCTTGTGGTACTGAAGGAGAATGCAGACGAGTGGCAGCTGGCAAACGATTGGAGAGAGCGCGGTGTTTCACTGGCGATTCTTCGCAAGCTGGCGGCGCAATACGACTTGAATGCAGTTGGAGTTTCGGTATCCGCTATTGGATTAATGCAGCTGCGAAAACCGGCCATCGCCTTTGTTGATTATCGAGGATTGCCGCACTTTACTGTGCTTAAACCGCCCCTGATCGACAGCAGAATCGAGCTGGCTGATCCCAGTTGGGGTAATCGCACGCTGACGCGGTGGCAGTTCCTGCCGATGTTTATGCGCAACGGTCACGGTAAGCTTCTGCTTGTGGACAGACGGTAGCTGGGTAAACGCTGAGGTAGCGGACAACACTACAAAGCAGCTTCTACCGGCAGTGAAACCGTTACTTTAAGCCCTCGTGTGGTGTTTTCGGCGACAATGCTGCCACCGTGCTGTGCTATCGCCTGCTTGCTTATGGCCAGTCCCAAGCCGTAGCCGCCTGAATCACGGCCCCTGGCCTGGTCGATGCGGTAGAAGGCATCAAATATATTACCCAGGTCTTCTACCGGCACCCCCGGACCCTCGTCTGCAACAATGACGATGTATGCAGAGTCCTGGCGCTGCAACGAAACGGTCACAACAGTATCTGACTGGGTATACTTTATTGCGTTACGGACGATATTTTCGAAGCCCTTCTGCAGCAGATCACCGGCTGTCGCAATTACGGCCTCCTCCAGATCACACTGGAATAGTACCTGAACAGATTGCTGCTCGGTGTCTGCCTCAAACTGAGCGTCGGAGGTTACCGTTTCAAGCAGCTTCACCAGATCGATGTGCCTGTCGAGTGTTACGGTTGCACTCTGCAGCGTCAGCAGCTGTCCGATTAGGTCGTTGAGCCGATCGGTCTCCTTCTCCATTCGGTTCAGGTATTGTGCGGCTGCATCAGGATGGTCCTGCGCCATCGCCAGTGCAATCTTCAGCCGCGCCAGCGGAGAACGCAGTTCATGCGAGACATCCTGAAGTAGTCGACGCTGAGCCTGTATTCGTTGCTTGAGCTGATCGGCCATCGCATTGAAGTCGCGGGCGAGGTCATCTGTTTCATCGCCGCCTCGTTCTCTGACGGGAATCCTCGCTTCGAGGTTGCCCTGGGCTAACTGGCGAGACACCTGACTCATGGTGGCCAGTCTACGAGTCATCAATAATGTTGCGAGATAGCACAAGCCGCCGCTGAGTAACACTGCGATCGCCAGGCGTAGCCATGAGTTGTTCAAAAGCAAATCTCGGACAGGGCTCTGCGATTTAAAGTGGGCCACAACCTTCAGGGGGCCTTGTTCTCGCCGATACAAGGCATGTGCAAGAAAGCGTCCTTGTGGTGATTCTACAAATGCCCGACGCTTGCGGCCCTGAAGTTTATCTGCCGCTCGCCTGGCTTCGGGTGGCGTGTCCTTGCCTAGAATCTCTTCGCCTTGCCGGTTGAGTAGATAGAGGGTGACGTTGCCACGCGCTTGCGTTTTGTTGACGAGCGCAGGAAGCTCCTCGTCGGATGCATTTTGCAGACTGTACATCAGCCGTACCAGGTACTCTGGGGGAGGTCCTGGTCGCCCTTGTCTATTCCCGTCCGTTGGGAGTAGATCAAAGTAACGCGTTGCTGCGATCCCGGTTAGCAGGATGCAGATGCTAACCAGCCAGAACCCCAGAAACGCTTTGAAGAATAGTCGATTGCGCATGAGCCTCAGTGGTCCTGCTGGTGCCTGGCGAATTGGTAGCCGGCTCCACGCACGCTCATAATGAGGTCGGTACCCCCGCACTGGGCCAGTTTCTTGCGAATTTTGCTGATATGCACGTCAACGCTGCGGTCATAGGCAGACTGGTGTCGCCCTAGCGCCTCAAGGCTGATAGTGTCCTTGTTGACCACCGTGCCAGCCTGGCTCATCAGTACAAACAGTACATTGAACTCAGCGCTGGTCAACTGCAGGTCCTGACCACGGTGGGTGCCATCGCGATTCGCCTGGTTCAGGTGTGTGCTGCCAACCGTCAGCTCATCGGTAGTGTCTGGTGCAGGTTTTGCGCGACGCAAAATCGCGCGCAATCGTGCTGCAAGTTCACGCGGATTGCACGGCTTGGGAAGATAGTCATCAGCACCCAGTTCCAGGCCAACAATTCGGTCGGTATCTTCTCCTCGTGCGGTCAGCATAAGCACAGGTGTGGTGCTGAAGGCGCGCAGTTGCCGTAGCACATCCAACCCTTGTAAGCCGGGCAGCATAATATCAAGCACGATAGAATCGTAACTGTTAGCGCGTAGATGTTCGATCGCTTCTGCACCGTTGTGAACTGCATGAACGGAAAAACCTTCTAAAGACAGAAAATCTGTCAGCAGGCTGCAAAGTTCGATGTCATCGTCGATAAGTAATACGCTGAACGTCACAGTGAAATGTGCCTCGCACCGATCAAACACAGAAGATTAAGACGTAAGTGTGGAGAATCCCCGCGAGTGTGTCACCTACCTTTACACCATAACGGGCTTTCTTAACATTTCTTAACCCGGCGCGATGTCGGTATGCGTAAGCAATAACGTCACAGGGATCAAGAACGCGTAGAAAGTGAAGGATAGTCGCCCGCTATCGTGGTGGGGCAGCTTGCCACCCCGGTTTTGCTTTCAGCCTGGGCGGCGCTACAGCTCGATTGTTTGCATATTCAGTGCTTCTCGCAACCCTGCGGAGTCCGCCAGATGATCGCTATTTGAAACAACGGCGGTGCTGGCGAGCTCCGGTCGCAGATAGGTTTCTGTGACGCGCTTAAGGTCATCGAGAGTGACGGCAAGAATGCCAGCTCGCAATGCTTCTCGCTGCGCGTGAGTTCGGCCGAACAGACGATTGTGGAAATGGTGCTTCGCCTCTCCCGCTGGTGAGCTGGGTTTGTCCATGGAGCCAATGACTCCCAGTATGGCCTCCTCAAGGGCACGATAATCGTGCTTTGACTCCAGCAACCAGGCGATAGAGTTATCGAAATCATTCAGCGTGTCTGTGAGGCGGGGATCCCGATAGGAGTAGAAGCGAAAAGCGGCGATTCCTGCGTCCTGGCTCGCGCCTCCGCCATAGGCGCCACCTTGTTCGCGGATAGTTCTGTGCAGGAATCCGTTTCTGAGAAAGCCACCCAATACTATTAGTGCAGCTGCATCTTGGTGGCCCACCGGAACTGTGGGGTAGGCCCGCGCGCAGAAATTAACAGCAGTATTGGCGATCCAGAATTCGGCACGCTGCTCCCGGGTTGGCGCCAGTGCTAATACACCCGCGCTCTTGTCTGATGATTGCTGCCAGATGCCGCGAATTGCCGCCTCAACGCTATTGAGCTGATGAGCTTCAGCAATCGCGAGAATCTGAAAAGGCGCCTGTATTTGTTGTTCATGTATGTCTGCCAAGGACGCAGCAAACCCTGCCAGTGCAGTATCATCCTTTAGTGAATCATCAAGGCGCTTGATCGACTGTATGCCAGCCAGACCCGACAACTCATGATTAAGCTTTGCCAAGGGGCTCATGCCCGCGCTGGCTGCGGCCATTGCCAGTCCATGGCCATTGCCCGTTACCGACTGCTCACGTCGAGCGCGCTGTTGGTTCACTATGTCTCGAATACGGCTCAACTCAGTGAAACCCACTTTGTGCAAGGTGTCGTGGAGTAACTCCGCCTGCGCTGTGCTATTTCGGATGAGCGCTTTTGAAGACAGTACAATATTGGCGGTTATCTGCTGTTCGTCTTCCACGCTGCCTCTTATTGAGGTAAATGCATTGATTGCGCCTACGGTAGAAGATTGGCGATTCTGGGTGGCCAGATAATCGTCGCTACCTAGTCCCAGTTCGGTCAGCATATTGGTGTAGTAGGGCAGGTGAGTCAGCTGCTCGTCGCTGAGCGCAGCCACTGGCGCGACGATCTGCTGGTATACCAGTCCATTGGTACCCTGACCATAACCTGTCAGCGTAATGCCATTGTCGTAAGAGGTCTGGCAGGTGAGCTCCGGGAGTCCTGCGGGTACATCGCTCAGTTCAACTTTGGGCAGAATGCTCTCGTCGTCTTCCTGCTTTTGCCGCTCCGACAGTTTCTGTGCCAGGTCAATAACCCCCTGCTGTTGCTGTGGGTTCATGCCGGATTTGATTGCGTCCAGTCGCGAGCGTTCCGCTTGCCTGCGCCGTTCTGACAGTGTCTGGTCGGGGCTCATAACCAGCGTAACGCGATGTGGATTTTTCAGTAGCAGCTTGCTCGCGAGGTTGCGGATGTAATCGGGGTTGGTGATACGCTCTCGCAACGTGTCGATGACCGGATCCAGGTTTAACACGGCAATAGGATCGCTGTAGTGGGTTGCACAGCCCAGCGCCTGCAAAATCAGCTGCAATCCATAGGGGTAGCTGTCACCGCTGATTTCTCGCTGGTGCAGCTCCAACTGATGCAGGACGGCCTCCAGGCGCTCCAGTGGCACCCCGTCCACGGCTACCTGAGTGATCACATTCGTGACCAACTGCTCAAGAGCGTCAGTGTGTTCGGCCTCACTACCCTCAATGCCACAAACAAATACCAGTTCACGCATGCTGTCTTCGAGGCCGCATAGCGGAGAGGGCGCCAGTCCCAGGTCAGTAATTTCCAGTGCGTGTTGCAGTGGCGAGGCGCTGTTGTCCAGCAATACACTCGACAGGAGCTGAGCTTCCAGCATCTCCTCAAGATTGGTGCTCTCGCCCAGCATCCAGCCCATTACAATGTGGGTTTTTCGGTCCATGTCGCCGGACTCATCAAGGGCGTAAACTTCTTGCACACGCAGTGGTGAGGTAAGCCGTTTTTCTGCCTGTACCGCAATGCGATCGTCCAGTTTACCGAATCGACTCAGGGCCTTCTCTTCAAATGCCAATTGGTGCTCTGAGGCGGGAATGTCACCAAAAGTCATGAAAATCGCGTTGGTTGGATGGTAATGGCTTTTGTAGAACGCTTTGAGATCCTCGTAGCTGAGATCGGGAATATGGGCCGGGTCACCACCACTGTTGTAGTGGTAGGTGGTGGTTGGGAACAGGTGATGACAGAGTGTTTGCCAAAGTGTGCTGCTGACTGAGCTCATCGCTCCCTTCATTTCATTGAATACGACACCCTTGTACACCAGCTTGCCGTCAGCACTGTTTGGCTCCTCAAACTCAACACGATGACCTTCCTGCGCAAAATCCAGCGGATCCAGGCGCGAAAAGAAAACGGCATCCAGATAGACATCCAGCAGGTTGTCGAAGTCCTTGCGATTCTGGCTGGCGAATGGATAGGCCGTCCAGTCTGAACTGGTAAACGCATTCATAAACGTGTTCAGGGAGCGACGCAGCATCATGAAGAAGGGGTCACGCACCGGGAATCGCTCGCTACCGCATAGCGCAGTATGTTCCAGAATGTGGGCCACGCCAGTCGAATCGTGCGGGACCGTGCGTAATGCCACGAGAAATACATTCTCGGTGCTATCTGCGGCAAGGTGGTAATGCATGGCGCCAGTCTTGACGTGCTCGTACTGCTCCACTCGAACATTCAGCGACGGGATAGTCTCGCTGCGAAGTTCACGAAAAGCGGAATGTTCCGATTTGGTTGCTGGTACGTTGGTCATAGTAGTCTCTGGGTCCGAAGTAGGGCGGTTCTGGTTGTCTATGCAAGCCTGCGTTGGCTGACAATGGCGCGGGGTGGCTGGCGGTGCTGCATTCTAACGTGTTTTATCGTCCATGCGAGTTTCTGTGATTGAGCGACTGGGTATCAATTCAATTTGATAGAGGAAAGGCCAGCGCTTACCTGTCACCCAGATCTTCCCACTGTCTTGTTCGTAGGCAATGCCGTTGAGTACATCGGTGTCTGGCTGGCGTTCTTTCGCGGGTAATAAACCTGTCAAATCGATGTTGCCTGTGACGTTACCACTCTCGGGGTCGATGATGACGATGCGGTCGGTCTGAAAGACGTTGGCCCAGATCATACCTTCGATCCATTCCAGTTCATTGAGCTTGCCTACCGGAAGGCCCGATTCCATTACAGATAGCGACCGGGTCAGTCGCTGCTCCCTGGGGTCAATAAAAAACAGCCGGTTGCTGCCATCGCTCAGAATCAGGTTCTTACCGTCATGGGTCAGCCCCCATCCTTGCGTGGGTATCTTTGATACCTCCAGCATTTCAAGTGACTCGCGCTGGTAGGTGAACATCAGGCCACTTCGCCAGGTGAGTTGGTAAACGCGATCTTCCAGCACCGTGACGCCTTCACCAAACAGTCTCGGGTCTAACGGATGCTCGTGATTGAGTGTCTGGTCGGGCCAGTCGTAGCGCAGAAGCCTGGATTCGCCGTAGCGGCCTGTACTCACATACAGCTGTCCGTCGATAATTTGCAGCCCCTGCACAAAGAGCGATCGATCCTGCGGTTTGGTTGCCACAACCTTGTAGTCAAACTGTTCAATCGCGACAGCGGACAGGCTATTGAGTGCGAGACCCAGTAGGCAGGCGAGTACAGGAATGCTTCGCATGACGCTATCTAATTACCTCTTCTGGCGAGCGAGATCGCGTATCAGGAACCGTGCCGGCGCTACGGCGCGCGACAGCTCACGGCTGAGCGGTGGTAGTTCGCCGCAAATAGTACTGGCCAGCAGTTCTGCACACAATGGTGTTGAGGTAAGACCACGTGAGCCATGCCCCGTGGATAGGTACAGACCCGGCAGATAGCGGCCGCACTGGTCGATCTGTTGTCGGGCATTGTCACGCAGTGCCGCGAAGACATTCAGGAAGGGTTTGATGTCAGGCACTGGCCCTGCAAGCGGTAAATAGTCTGGGCTGGCGCAGCGAAATCCGGTTCGACCTGTCAGG
>CALINF010000237.1 GCA_938045215.1 uncultured Halieaceae bacterium
AAGCTATACCAGCAAGGCCTGGGAATTTGAAGGCTATGTACAAGAGGGCATGCAGATCGACCTGGGTGGACTCAGTCTGGAGGTCATTTTCACTCCAGGCCATGCACCCGACTGCATCAGCCTGCTGGATCGACATAATCGCATGCTGTTTACCGGCGATACCTTTTATCTGGCCCCTTTATACAGTCATCTTGAAGGCAGCAACTTTCGCGACTACGTCGCCAGTGCCGCAAAACTGCGTACCTATCAGCCATGGGTAGACACTCTGGTGACCTCACACAATGTGCCCACTGCAGATGCCAGCTATCTGGGTCGTTTGGACGACGCGATGCAGAGCATCCTTTCAGGAGATGCCGAGTATGTCGATACTGACGGCGCACGGGAATACGATTTCGGACGGTTCAGCGTGATCACCCATAACCCTCCATACAGTTCATCGCAACAGGCTCCCGCGCAGGACTCACAGTGACGTGAACCAGAGATCATATTCCAGCATCATAAACTGCTAATATGCCGACCCCAGAATCCAAAACAGCAAGAAGGAAGCGCATGAAATTTGATAACCGCGTAACACGCATGACCGGCGTTGAATTACCAATAGTACAAGCACCAATGGGATGGATAGCTCGCTCGCAACTGGCATCGGCGGTCTCCAATGCCGGTGGTCTTGGCATAATCGAGACATCTTCAGGGGAGCTGGACAATATCCGCAGTGAGATCGAGAAGATGCGGACCCTGACGGACAAGCCGTTTGGCGTGAACATAGCGCAGGCTTTCGTGCGCGATCCGGACATTGCGCAATTTATCATCGACCAGGGCGTTCGCTTTGTCTCCACGTCAGCCGGTTCTCCCGAGCGCTATACAGAGCAGCTAAAGAAAGCAGGCCTGACGGTGTTTCATGTGGTACCAAACCTGAGCTCTGCGCTGAAAGCGGTGGAGTATGGTGTGGATGGATTGATTGTAGAGGGCGGCGAAGGTGGTGGGTTCAAGAATCCGCGCGATGTCGCTTCTATGGTTCTCCTGCCATTGGTGCGTTCACGAGTCGATGTACCCATTATCGCAGCGGGCGGACTGGTTGATGGCAAGTCTATGGCGGCAGCGTTCGCGCTGGGCGCTGAAGGCATTCAACTGGGCACACGCATGGTATCGGCAGCAGAATCCCCGGTTCATGAAAACTGGAAAAATGCGATCGTTAATGCGCAGGAAACAGACACCGTATTCCTTAATCGCTTCCAGTCCCCTGGACTACGTGCCCTGCGCACCGAAAAAACCTCAGCTCTTGAGAAAAATCCCGAGATCAATGCCATGGCGGAATTTGGCAAGCCGCAGGACCTGTATTTTGGTGGCGACATGGAGTCTGCCATCCCGTTGACGGGACAAGTATGTGGTCGCATTGACACCATCAAACCCGCCGCGCAGATTCTTAGCGAGATCAAGGAAGAATTTTTCGATACGCTGGGAAGCATGGCCAAACAATACCTTGCTGACTAAATTAGCTAGCGGGCATTCTTTCTGACATTGGGCCCGGGAATGGGCCCGAAAGTTACCGTGTCGATCAATAGGGTCTCTAGTCCCGATACCAACCGGTTAAGGCGAAGCGAGAACCTGCTGCGAACGGCGTGACATACGTCACCGAATGAATATGCGATACATCAAATAGGGACAGACTATTGAAACGGGGCTCCCACGCATCACGCGGCACGCCGTTTTGCTCGAAAAACTGCAACATACCACCCCAGTCCGGGTGCCAGCGAGGCGTAAGATTGAGTACATAGGCTATCCGGCGTCGCTCCTGCACTACTTGATCAGAGTGTCGAGTCAGGAAGTGGCCCGAGTCATACCGAGTAAATTGCCCATCGGCAGATACCACCGGGATATCGCTACAACGATGAATACGCTCAAGCTGCTCGGCGCTATTCATGGCGCCGAAAAGATCCTGCAATATTTGTGGAGCCACCGCTCGATGCGCTTCATCCATACGCAACCCGCGGTAGTCAAAGCCTACGCCTTGAGCAGCCTGATCCAGCAAACCCTGCTCCATAGCCGCGCGCTCGGTTTCGGATAGCTTGGCCAACTGTTCATCGGAAAAAACATGGAATCGACCCAGGTAGAAAAAGATTCGCTCGAACGTCACTTGCTGCGCGAGGCACTCAAGTACGTCATTGGCCACATTTCCCTCTAGAAAATTATCGATGCGCACGCGACGATCAACGCGATAGCGCTCAGTGATCGCCTCGATATCAAGGTCAGTGTTGATCAACTGTCAGTTGCCCGCTATGTGATTTCTCAGCGTGGTCAACTTAGCCACGTACATGGATTTTTCCTCGGGTTCATACACATACTCCGTCAATGCACTGAGTGAGTCCGCCGCATCTTCCATCCGGCCAAGCCTTACCTGAGACCGCACCTTACCCATATGCGCATCTTTGAGATAGGGTGCGACCTCGAGCGCCTTGTCATACATTCGCAGCGACAACACATAGTTCTGTTCGTCATATGCCTCTTGCGCCAGGCTCAGCCAGTTGAAGGGACTGGGGTCCTCCAGAGTATGCAGGGTATCCTCAATAGCTTGCGCTTCTTGCACCCTCCCCTGCGAACGCAGCATATTGCGATAGTTCTTGAGTAGCGTCACCTTTTGCTCGGTCATAGCAATGCCATACTGATAAAGGCTCTCAGCACGCTCCGCGTCGCCTGCACGACGGTGCAGAACTGCCATCATGTTTATACCGTCAGGGTGATCGGGTGCGTGTACAAACGACTCCTGCGTCATCCAGTAGGCCTCATTCAGGTTGCCCTCTGACATGGCAGTTGCAGCCTTATTACGATAGAACATGGCTACATACTCATCTTCGCTGACATTCCCGATGAAATGCTCTCTTCCTGACGGAAAATAGTCAACGATGATGCCCGGCCTGCGGATAATCATGAATGCGTTATCGGGTGTGTAGTTGGGGTCGTACAAGTAGCTGCGCACATGCTGACCCTTGAACGCCAGATCGTCATCCAGTTCATACACCGGGATAGAATCCACCAACTGGTATCCAACCTCTACACCCGCCACCCGCGACAGTGCTGTCGTTAACACCGCCATGGACATGCAGTTACCACTTCTTTCACGAAGCGTTGTCTGCGCATTGAACGTGTCGCCATCGTAATTGAACACTTTTCCAAAACGTTGCAGGTAGTTGGTCACGCGTTTGTGCGGGTCCACATGATCCTGCTCATGGGAGTCGAAGAACGACAGAAATTCGACCTGTTGCTCATCTGTGAGATAAAAAATGTCGTCTTTGTCAGGGATAGGTGGCCTGGGGCCAAAATCTGCATAGTCAGTGAAACGCGCAGGTGGAGCATCGGCGACAACGGGCTGCTGGTCAGTACCGGCACAGGCCAACAGGCTTGTGGATACAGCGACCAGGAGCGAGCGAGCGAACCAGGACCTGAAAGCAAGCAAAATGTGCACGAACACCTCCTACCCTGTCTGGGTATCAAGCTCTTCCACCTTGCTATGAATACCACAGCTGACCGCTACAGGCCAGCAGTCGGAAAGCACAAAGAGCTCATCCATGTCGCACGGATAGTCGTACATACACCACACTCATAACACACTGTACAGCGAGCTCATGACAGACACCCTTTACTACGATGGACGTTGCGACCTCTGTATGCGAGAGATCACCCGTCTCGAGAAGCTTGGAGATGGCACACTGGCACTGTGCGACATCCACTCAGTGGATGACGCTACCTTGCCCAGCAAAGATACACTGCTAAAAAATCTACACCTACGCAAGGCGGACAGCACACTACTGGTTGGTGTCGATGCCAATGTGGCTGCCTGGCAGCATACAGCCTACGGTGCCTGGTTCAGCTGGATGCAATGGCCTTTGCTCAAACCTGCCGCCGACTGGTGTTATCGACGTTGGGCGCTGTGGCGCTACAGGCGTCTCTATGGCGCTGACGGAGCCTCCTGATGACGCTATATCATGATTCCGATTCCATAGAGGCAATGGACAAGCGAGCTCGAGCTGCCTTCATCAACTCCATCACAGGGTTCAAGCCGGCCAATCTTGTTGGCACAGCAGACTCGGATGGACACTCGAACCTGGCCATCATGAGCTCCGTGGTGCATTTAGGTTCACACCCCCCCCTTTTGGCTCTGGTGATACGACCCAACCCGGTAGAAAGACATACATTGGACAACATTCTTGAGACTGGCGTTTACACGATCAACCATGTCTCATCCGACATCGTGGAAGCCGCGCACCAGACCGCTGCACGCTACCCAAGAGACACCTCCGAATTTGCGGCCACAGGACTCAGCGAGCTCTGGATAGACGGGTTTGATGCACCTTTCGTTGCGCAGGCCGCTATTCGCATCGGTCTAAAACTGCGTGATCAACAAACCATCGCGTTGAACCAGACTCACCTGGTGATAGGAGAGATCGTGCACGCTCACGCACCCCAGAGCTGCATCACGTCGGAGGGCGCA
>CALINF010000238.1 GCA_938045215.1 uncultured Halieaceae bacterium
CAAGCTGCTGGGGCAGGGCATCGAAATCAACTTTTCCCGAACGACAACCGGTGACGGCTACTACGTGTGGAACCGTGATATCACGCCCTTCGCTTCCATAGACCTGTTTTGCTTCATGTTGATCGTGGTTGCGGACAATGCCGCAGCACGTGCGGCCTCCAAGGGGAATACCGTGCCAGTAATTCGTACTGGATTTCACATTGGCAGTCACTATGAACTCTATCAGGCTGAAGGTGTTAACCCCACGGTGTTTAGCTATATTGTGGGAGATGTCACGATCGAGCTGGCACGCATGGTTGATCTGGCAAAACCGCACCAGATTCTGGTGGGTGACTTCAAGGCTCACCTGCCTGGTCGTGACAAGAGCGATATACCTCACAATGTCGACAGTCAGGGATTCGTGCAGGCCTGTGTTCGTGAGCTGGACTCACTCGTGGGTACGCAACTGTCCGGTAAGCCAGTACAGGAGTTTCATTGCGCATTAACGGGTACGGGCGCTGGCGGGCAGAGCGCTCCGTGTAGAATCCAGATTATCGATAAGCACGGCTTGTCTCGCTATGCCTTTAATCTGGAGCTTGGCATTGTTCTGGAAGGGCAGGCGTTGTCACTGGGACTGGGCGCCGACCAGCTGTCTGCTCCGGGTGAGAACGCGATCAAAGGCGAGTCGTCATCGGTGATTGATCGGCAGCAACCACCACCCGCGCGCAGCACAGATGAGTTGATTGACGAATTGTCCAATATCCTGCAAAAGCGGGTGGGCAGTTCTTCTCAGGAGAACTGACACATCGCATCAGCACCACGTCCTGCTGTGCTGGCTGTTGTCCCTGTGAGTCCCGGCGACCAGCCAAAAGCACAAAGACTGGCTCAGGAACTGCAAACGGTCGCACTTGAACCGGCTACTGATCCGCGCAGGATCGAACAATTTTTCTCTGTACTTCTCGTTAGCGGCCATCGTATTGCACTGCAGCAGTGTGGTCGCAATGCGCCCGGTGCTGTTACTGTTGATTTTGGTAGCGCGGGCATGCGTCATCGCCGGCGCGGCGGTAACAATGAAGACCTCGGTAAAGCAGTCGGCGTTAAAAAACGTAGTAACCTGCGGGTGTTGGATGCAACCGCAGGTCTGGGGCGCGACAGCTTTGTGCTTGCAGATATGGGCTGCGCAGTTACGCTCTGTGAGCGTGAGCCGCTTGTAGCGCTGTTGCTGCAGGCAGGTCTGGAGGCAGCGCGCGGCAGTGATGATGAGTGGCTACGTATGGTCAGCACGCGCATGCAGTTGGTACCAGGTGATGCGACTGAGCTGTCAGCCAATCTGCTGGAGGGAATTGACGTGATCTACCTCGATCCCATGTTTCCGCAACGTACGCAAAGTGCCGCCGTCAAAAAGGAAATGGCTTTGCTGCAGCGTGTGCTTCCCTCGACGGAAGGTGTGGCGCAGCCTGAAACGCTACTACGCTGGGCGCTTGAACAATCTGTGGCGCGCATTGTGCTAAAGCGACCGCGCAAAGCGCCCCTGCTGGATGACAGAAAACCGTCGCACTCCTTGCAAGGCAAATCCATCCGTTTTGACGTGTTCGTCAAGCGGGCGCTCGAGCCTGCTTCAGCGGGGCACTAATCTCTGCCGGGCGCTCTAAACAGCCGGCGGGTAAAGACCGATTGCACGAACGGGTCGATCAAGCGGTAGATGCGGCCCGATATACAGATAGGCTTACCTTTTTCCACCGCTTTAATTCCGTCCGCCACAACAGTTGAGGCCGGATACCACAGCCATTTAGGCATAGAGGATTTCATCTCCTGCAGACCAGCTGTCTCGTGAAAGTCAGTGTGGGTGAATCCCGGGCAGAGTGCGCAGGTATTCACGCCCGTATCCTCCAGCGTGACCGCGAGGGCTTCTGACAGCGCGATCAGGTACGCCTTGCTGGGTCCATAGTTGCAGCCATCTGCACGGGGTATTCGGCCGGCGACAGATGCCACATTGATAACCCGGCCAAAGCCACGCTGCTGCATTGCGGGTATAAACAGGTGGCACAGATGAGCGACTGAAGTCATCATCAGCTGAAAGAAGTCACTCTGGGCCTGCCAGTCACGATCTTCCAACAGGTTGGGGCCGGCAATGCCCGCGTTGTTGACCAGGTAGTCCACCTGCAGGCCGCGTGTCTGTATCTCGTCGTATAGTGCCGCAGGAGCAGCAGGATCAACGAGGTCGCAGCTGATCACCTCGCAGGTGATGCTGTGGCTGCGCTGCAGTTCGCTGGCGAGGGCTTGCAGCTTCTCGAGGCGCCTGGCAACCAGAATCAGGTTGTAACCCTGGGCAGCCAACTGCCGGGCAAATTCAGCGCCCAGTCCTGCAGACGCGCCGGTGATAAGAGCCGTGCGGGGTTCCATCATGTCTCTCCTTTGCGGTTTGTGTCGTATGGCGATCTGAGTGAGTACCGATACTTCGACGTTCCACTTTACGTCAGTATGGGTATGATGACCACGCAGCGATAACTAGTGATTCAACTCTTATTTGGGATTTTGCATGGCCAATCATAAGCTAACTGCCATGGTAACCGGCGCTTCTGCTGGTCTTGGTGAGGCATTTTGTCGAGCGCTGGCGGAGCATTGCGACGTTATTATAGCGGTGGCGCGCCGGGAAGATCGACTGACTGCGTTGGTGAAAGAACTGGCGGATTCGGCTGAAGTGCATGCTATACAGGCAGATCTCACCACCGTCATCGGGCTCACAAGAACGGTGGAGGCTCTGCGCCAGTTGGGGCCGGTGGATTATCTGGTGAATAACGCGGGCTTCGGCACGACGGGGCCTTTTGCGTCTTCTGATCTGGAGCAAGAGCTGGCAATGGTGCGCATACATATCGATGCACCGCTGGTGCTGACGCGGGCGGCTCTGCCGTATATGCGCGAGCTGGGTGGCGGAAAAATAATAAACGTGTCCTCGGTTGCAGGCTTCCTTCCCGTGAACCAGTTGGCGGTATATGGCGCGGCCAAGTCCTTTATCAGTGCGTGGTCGCTGTCTTTGCAAGAAGAAGTCCGCTCAGACAATATCCAGGTGCAGCTTCTGTGCCCTGGCTATACTCGCACGGAGTTTCACGATCGAGAGTCCTTCAGCGCTTTTGACAAATCGCGT
>CALINF010000239.1 GCA_938045215.1 uncultured Halieaceae bacterium
CAGCGCGCGTTGGCCGAAGCGCTGCTGCAGCTATCCGATGTTGCCTATGCCTACACTGCCAGCGACATCAGCCAGGGTCTGCTGAAGGACAGTGCCATTGCCGCTATGGTTAGTGCCAACCATCATGACAAGCGTTCGGGCGATGTATATGTCGTGTTCAAATCAGGTGCATTTATCAATGATTTTGATGGACTGACCGTAGCCGCATCACACGGCTCGGTATGGCGTTATGATCGGCATGTGCCCATTGTATTTATGGGCAACGGCATAAGGCCAGGCGCTCTCAGTCGCGCTGTAACGCCTTATGACATCGCACCGACGCTGTCGAATAAACTCGATCTGGAGGCACCGTCAGGACGCGACGGTGAGCCGCTGATTGAGGTGACTCAGTAATGAGTATCAGGAGCCCCTGGCGATAAGCGGGGGGTGGACGCCGGCGTGTTTTTTGTTACCTTTGGCGGCTTTCTCTTTGTTGGCCTGCGCCAGATACGTGGTAGCTACTGTCGTTAGAGAGGCAAGCTCAGGAACTGCGCCACTTGGCTACGCATGCTCTAATGGATAAAGGGCCACCCACTTTTACAAGGAAAGCACGATGCTCGTAGCTCCGCTGCCGACAGTTGAGATAGATCCCCCAAAAGACCCAGTCGCGGTTGTAATCTGGCTCCATGGCCTTGGTGCCGACGGACACGACTTTGAACCTATCGTGCCGCAGCTAAGTCTGCCGGCTGATCTCCCGGTTCGCTTTGTTTTTCCACATGCACCTGAAATACCAGTTTCAGTCTTTGGTGGTCAGCGGGTAAGGGCATGGTTCGATTTTGGTCCCGGCGGTAGCGTTGATTTGCCGGGATTGGCGCGTTCGGTTCGCCAGGTCAACGATCTTATCCAGAATGAGATTGACAGTGGAGTTCCAGCGCAACGAATCGTAGTGGCAGGCTTTTCCCAGGGGGGAGTGCTGGCACTGCAAACGGCGCTTTACTACCCAAAGCGATTGGCGGGGATTCTGGCCTTGTCGACATTCCTACCCGACAGCGACAACCTGCAATCAGACAGCGCCAGAGTGAACGCGGATATCCCTGTGCTCATGTGCCATGGCCAGCAAGACGCAGTGCTACCTATGGCCCTTGGCACTGCGGCGTTCACTCGATTAAGGCGCGCCGACTATCCGGTTGAGTGGCACGAGTATCCGATGGGGCATGAGGTGTGTCTGGAGGAAATTCGGGAGATTAGTCGTTGGCTACAGGTTGTCCTGAGGCGTGCGTAACACGCACCATAGCGTATCACTCAAACTATGAAATTCAGTCCTCAATAATCTCATGACGAACTCGCACTGCCACGCTGCGGGGCCTTACTTGCAGGCCTCTGGCAAGCAGGTGTGCCTTGGTAAATGCCGCGCCATAGAGCAGGATGAGCGAGGAGTAGTTTACCCAGAGCAACAACAACACTAGTGAACCTGCTGCGCCATACGTCGATGCTGTTGCGGTGTAAGACAGGTACAACGCGATTAGTGAGCGGCCAATAGTAAACAGGATTGCCGTGAGTACTGAACCCAATGCGACATCGCGCCAGCTCAGCTTAACGTCTGGCAAGACCCTGAATATCGTGGCGAATAAAAGTGATGCGACCAGTATAGACAGAGCGAGATCCAGAATGCTGAAGGCCGCGTCGTACCAGGGTAGCCAGCCCTGTACGCTGTGCAGTGCTACGCGCAAACCGACGCTGAGTGACAGCGACACGAGCATGACAAAACCTACCGCCAGTACAATGGTCAGTGAGGTCAGGCGCTTTCTGACCAACAGAGCGAGGCTGTTGCGCGAGGGTTTGGGTACCACGGTCCAGATAGCGTTGAGAGAGTTCTGCATCTGCCCAAAGACAGTAGTTGCACCAATCAGCATGGCCAAAATTCCAGCCATGGTGGGCAGGAGTCCGCCTTCCTTCAGGCTTGATTGAGCGATCGCCATTTGTATGGTTTGAGCAGCGTCAGCACCAATCGTTTCTTGCAACTGTGCAACAATTTCTCCTTCTGCCGCCTGCTGGCCGTAAAAAACTCCGATGATGCTGACAATCACAATCATCACCGGTGCAATAGAAAACAGAGTGAAGAATGCAAGTGAGCCAGCGTTGGCAAACGCGTTGCTCTGCAGCCAGATTTGTCCGGCGTTTTTCAGGATGTCCAGCCAGTATTTGATGCGCGTTTTTAGATTGGCCGGAGCAGGGGGGGCAGTAGGGGGCGTCGTATAGGACATAGTCGTTTAGCAGGGTTCCATAAGCGCTGGGCTGCTCAATGCTGCGAGTATCGCAGTCGCGTGATTACCACCACAGCACTATCAATGGTGGGTAGATGGATAGATTAACAGAGTCTGCTTGAGTTCTATAACCCGGATCGGGCCACTTTCTCGTTATCTTCTTCAGCGAGTCGATTACGCTTCCAGCGTCGATTGCTCCACAACCAACTGTCTGGCTCCGAGCGAATGCACTGCTCTGCCAGTTCGATATAGCGTTCGACAATATCGTGCGACGTCTTCTCGTACGGCGGCTGCGCCACTTCGTGGAATTCAATCTCATAGTGGCCTGTGCGCATTCGGTGGCATTGGGCGAATAGAACAGGAAACTGGGTGAGCTTGGCGATGCTTTCTGCGCCCAGGTAAAACGCAGCCTCCTGGTTCATGAACGTTGTCCAGTAGCTGCGCTCATTCCGTGTTGGAGCCTGATCTGCCACCATCACGAAAAGACGAAACTCGTTGCGACGCTTAAGAATATCGCGAGTTGCCTGCGCCATCGAAAGTGGGCGCGACCCGAACTGGCTACGGATATCATAAATTATTTTGTCCGCAACCGGGTTGTGTAGAGGCTTGTAAACAGGGTCGATCGGGATGCTCATCGCCGTGGTAGCGCCGTGTAGCATCCACTCCCAATTGCCCTGGTGGATGGTCAGTACGATAACAGACCGGGTAAAGCCCTTGCTGTATTTCAGTACGAGCTCTGGATTGCGGATGATGGCTCGTTCGCGAAAATCGGCTGGCGTCATTCGGCGCGCTCGCACGATCTCGAACGCAACCTGAGTCAGGCGGCGGTAGAACTTCTTGCCCAGTACAGCAAGTTCTGCGTCTGACTTTTTGGGGAAAGACTGCCGCAGATTCTCTTTAACTACGGCTCTTCGATAGCGCACGACATGATAGATCAGCAGGTAGGCCAACCATGCGCAGGCATAAACAAGCGGGAAGGGTAACCAACTGATGACTGTAAACGCGAGACGTTGCATAGTGGCTGGCTGCTTCAGGTGTCAGCGACAGTGCGCCGGTAGCTCAAGTTCTTCGATGCCCAGTATAGCGCCCGCACTGGGGCACTGGAGTGTCGCATTGCCACTAAGGTCCAGGATTCGAAGTGAGGTCAGATTGTACAGTGGTACAGGATCAACAATCACATTATTGTCCAGGTAGAGTTCTTGCAGGTTCTTCATCGACTGTAGCTCGAGTAGATTCCGGATGTCGTTGGAAGAGAGCTTCAGCCTAGTCAGTCCGCTAAACGTCGCCAGGCCGGCGAGGCTACTGATAGTGCTGTGACTGCAATTGAGCGTGGTAAGCTGTCCCGCGCCCGTAACCTTAGCGTCAATGATGGCCTGATCCACGCATTCTGACAATGCGCCATCTTCGATAGTGTAGTCACTAAACAAAGGCTTCGGCGTATAGACCAGGCGGTCATTGACGGTAACATCATAGGACTCGCAGCCCGTAAGGCAGGCGCAAAGCGCTATGGCTATAGAGGTGACACGGCACTGCAGTAAACCCATGGGTAGCTCTCTTGATCGCCATATTGGACACTATACGCTTTTGTGTACTTAGCAGCGCGATGGACGTGACGGTGGCCTTGAACAGACCCTATAATGCTATCTTGTCGAGCGACTAAAAACGAGTGCACCAATGGAACACACCGACGACATTGATTTCAGGCAGGAGAGTCGCCGGGATAGCTCCGATGCGAT
>CALINF010000240.1 GCA_938045215.1 uncultured Halieaceae bacterium
GGTCTCGGTACACCACTACGCCAATGTTCTTTTCAATACACTACGAGGCGGAATCTTCGATGAACAGTATGTCGTTCTGTCAAAGAACTTCAGCCGACATATCGAGCTTTTCAACAAAGCCCTGTTTCAAATACATAAGCAGTTTTTACACGCTCTGCCAGAGAAAATCGACTGCATGAAATTACGGGATGCCGTGCAGGAGCAGAATGATCAGCAGTTGATAAGATTAACTTATGAATACCTGCCTATCACCTTTGGTCGTCGGCACGGCGATCCCAGCAGACCCTGGAACCAGTTCTCGATCAAGCTGAAAGATGAGCAAGGCAATCGCCTATTGACCTATCAAGGCAACTGGCGCGACATATTCCAGAACTGGGAAACACTGCTCTTTAGCTACCCTGAGTTTATCGAGTATGTGATTGCCAAGTTTGTTAACGCCTCTACGGCCGATGGGTACAACCCCTACCGCATTACCAATGAGGGCATCGACTGGGAAGTCGAGGAGCCGGATGACCCCTGGAGCTATATCGGCTACTGGGGTGATCACCAGATCATCTACTTGCAAAAGTTGCTGGAGCTCTCTTCTGCGTTCCACCCGGATCGATTGAGTGAACTGCTACACGAGAGCGTATTCAGTTACGCCAACGTACCCTATAGGATCAAACCCTTCGACAGCCTGCTCAAAGATGCCAAGAGCACGGTCGATTACAACCATGAACAGGCTGTGCAGATAGAAGAACGGGTGGCTGAGCTGGGCGCTGATGGCAAGCTGCTGTTAAGCAATAATGACACTGTTTATCAGGTGAACCTGCTGGAAAAGTTACTGGTGCCACTGCTGAGCAAGCTGGGCAACCTGGTGGTGGACGGCGGTATCTGGTTGAACACCCAACGGCCGGAGTGGAACGATGCCAATAACGCACTAGTGGGTCACGGTCTATCGATGGTAACTCTGTACTACTTGCGACGTTATCTCACGTTTCTGCAAAAACTATTAGCCGATCAACCCGGTACAGTCACTCTGTCCAAAGACGTAAGTCAGTGGCTGATCGAAACAGCAGCCATCTTGAAGCGACTGCGCACCAAGCTCAATGGCAATCAGATGAGCGGTTCTGATCGCTACGAAGTACTCAGGGAACTCGGGGAGGCAGCGAGCAGATACCGAGCGTCTGTCTATCAACAAGAGTTTTTCTCCGCCACCGACACGCAGGATGTCACCCTTGTCACCACTATGCTCAGTGACGCATTAGTCGCTGTGGATCACACCATAGGGAACAATCAGCGTGAAGACGGTCTGTATCACGCCTACAACCTTCTGGATCAGCAGCGCGAAGCACTTCAGATCGATACGTTATACCCGATGTTGGAAGGCCAGGTTGCCGCTATGAGCTCCGGCGCTATAACGCCCACCCAGACTGTAGAACTACTCAACACCCTGTTTAACAGTGAGATATTTCGGCCCGACCAGCAATCGTTTCTGCTCTACCCCGATCGCGAACTACCAAGGTTCTTGCACAAGAACTGCGTGCCGGGTGACCGGGTGCAAGCACTGCCACTGCTAACGACCATGTTGGAGAAGCAGGACGAGCGTGTCATAACGCAAGACAGCGCAGGTACCTACCGCTTTAATGCCGATATCACCAATGCAAAAGACTTGGATGCACGACTGGATGAGCTGGAACCAGTCTACGGCATAACGCTGGAGGCATCTCGACAGGAGTTACTGGCGCTGTACGAACAGGTATTCAATCACAAGGCATTCACAGGGCGCTCAGGTGGCATGTTCGGCTTTGAAGGTCTGGGCAGCATCTACTGGCATATGGTGTCAAAGCTGTTGCTGGCGGTGCAGGAGCGCTTTTTCGCAGCTCGGGATCAGTCAGCAGACGACGCCACATGTCGGGCGCTAGGACATCAGTACTATCGCGTTCGCGATGGTATCGGTTTCAACAAAACGCCGACGCAATATGGCGCATTCCCTACCGACCCTTATTCACACACGCCGCTACACCTTGGTGCCCAGCAACCGGGAATGACCGGCCAGGTCAAGGAAGAGATCCTGACGCGTTTTGGCGAGTTGGGGGTGCGTGTGAGCGATGGTGCTGTGTCATTTGAGCCTGCCCTGTTGCGACCAACTGAATTCACATCTGAAACAATGCCGTTTCGCTATCTGGATGTGAGTGATCAATGGGTTGAACTCACCGTGCCGGAGTCAGGCCTTGCGTTTACCTGGTGCCAATTACCCTTCATCTATCGTCTTGACGACAATCAGTCACCGAGCCTGACGCTTCATCTGGATAACGGTGAGTGCCAGAATCAACCAACGTTATCGCTACCAGCGGAAATGGCTAACCATCTGTTTCAGCGCAATGGCAAGTTACGCATGATTGAGGTGGTGCTGAATTCCCCAATGTTACTTACCAGCTAACGCAGCGACTCATGCGGCAAAGCGCAACACACCGACAGCGAAACATGACTGGCAGGACCGGGACGATTATCTTTCGCTGAGAAAGACCTTTATGTCCTGGCGATAGTTGCGACTGACTTTGAGTTGCGCTCCGCACTCGAGAAAAAGCATGTATTCGCCCTTATGCAGCGGTGTGGACTTCACAATGCGGCTAAGATTAACCACCGTGGACCGGTGAATGCGCTTGAATACATCCGGATCCAACTTGGACATCAGGTGCTTCAGCGTGCTACGCAAGATCAACGTCTCGCCTTTAACGTGTATGCACATGTAGTCACCAGCCGCGTCTACCCAGTCGATGTCGTCGATATCAACCAACACAGTGCCATCATGATCCTTTATGGCAATTTTTCTGTCAGCCAGCGGTGCCTGCTCACTATCCTGTGCAGAACTTCTGTTGTTTGTTCTGCCTGAAACTTTCTGAGCAATTTCGTCAATCGCACCCAGTACAGGCGACTTATGCTCAGCGCCATCGCGGTTGTCTTGCAATCGTTCCTGAGCTCTTGATACCGCTCGCTGCAATCTCGTCTCACTGACCGGTTTGAGAATGTAATCCACTGCATGTAAATCAAACGCATCCAGCGCATACCGCTGATAGGCAGTGCAAAAAATAATCAACGGCATGCTATCGGACTGCAACTCTTTTACCACTTCAAAACCGTTCAACTGCGGCATCTGGATATCCAGAATCATCAAATCGGGCGCTGACTCATGACAGGCGTCGATAACCTCGCGTCCATTTTTGCATTGCGCAATAACTTCTACACCAGGCAATTTAACCAATAACGCCTGTAAGAGTTTTAGCGCCAGCGGCTCATCATCTGCGATCAATACTCTCAACTTTCGCACAATACAGAATCCTCGTGCGCACCGGCATGCTCGCGCTCTTGTATCGCGCGCTTGAAGGGAATGCGCAACCGTACAGTTAAACCCTGACCATGTCTGTCCAGAAGATCGAATGAGTACTGGTTCTGGTAGAGTGTTTCCAGTCGCTTCATGGTGTTACTAAGGCCAATGCCTCGCTGATCAAGGATGTCTGCGTCGCCAATACCTGGCCCGGTATCGGAAATTTCCAATAATAAATGCTCACGAACCAGTCTCGCCGACACTCGAACAGTACCACCATCTTCACTTTCGTCTATCGCGTATTTCATCGCATTCTCAATGATCGGCTGCAAAATCAACACGGGCACGGAGGCCTCTCTCGAAAGGGGGTCTATATCAAATTCCAGCACGAGGCGATCTTCAAATCGGGCTTTCTCTATATCAAGATACAGGTTCAGGTATTCCAGTTCTTCGCGCAGGCTTACATTCTCTACACCATCTTGCTCTAACGAATGACGGAGGAAATCGCTCAGCAACTCAATCATCTTCTGCGCCTTCGCGTTCTCACTGAGCTGTACCAGCGAACTTATCGCATTCAATGTATTAAACAAAAAATGTGGATTCAGCTGATATCGAAGCATCTGCAACCGCGCCTGCCGAGCCATAGTTTCCGCTTGCAAGCGTTTGAGCTTCTCCTGGTTCTTTGCGGCCGAGGTTTCCAGCAGTTTTTGATGCTCCAGAGATAACAACTCGTAGTACGAGATACCATAATAGAGAACTGTCCAGCTCAAAAAAACAAACAGGGAGCCAAAATACCAGTAGTTGAACTCGTTCCAGATAGCCTCTTCACCGAGAAACCAGGCGAAAATGACGACTCGCAGTACAGTCCATATGCCGCTGAAGACCAATACAGCGACTATCGCAATCAGCATCCTTTGGTAGAGAGGCAGATCAAACGTGAATCGGAACAACGGCCGAAGTGGCCAGGATGTCAGTATACCCAGCACTGCAGTCAAACTGATATGAGCCGTATGAGGCCAACTAACGTTGTCATCAACGAGCGTAATGCTCAGAAATGTTACCAGCGAATAACCAGCCCACCCCACAAATTGGCAGAACCAAAATCGATAGTTCCTGTTTTCAAAGAGCAGCCGGATCAGCCATCGGTCCATAAGTGCGTTCGTCAGAGGTCGCGAGGTTTAGCCTACTATACGCCGCATTCTGCCTACGATCTATTGACGGTAGCGTGTCAAAGGCTCCAGCCACAAGAGCAGCCCTGAGCACCATGAGTAAAAGAGGCAGCACCCGGTCGCAGCTTTGGTCCTGCTAATCGTTTTCTTATAGCCGTTATGTCGCAAGCTGGGAGATAATCACTTCCTATAATCATACTGCCATCAAACAATACCAAGAGGTAACCTATGAACCAGATTGCAGGTAGAGGAATAGGACTTGTAGCGAGCGCGCTGGCCCTGTTCTGCGCAGCGCCCGCAACTGCAGCCGATAGCCACGATGCAGACCGAAGTCACTATCTCGCTCCCAGAGCAATCGAGACACCCATCATCGATGGCATTGCTGATGATCCGGCCTGGCCCCAAGCCAAGTGGCGTGCTATCGATAACATCTGGCTGGGACCCGAACTGTCCGACGCAGACTTCAACGGGCGCTATAAAGTTGTGTGGACGCAGAGCAAAGTATATCTACTTGTGGAGTTCGTCGATGACGTACTGATCGATACCCATCGCAATCCACTGGAGCAGTATTGGGATGATGATTGCCTCGAAATATTCATCGACGAAGATCACTCCGGCGGTAACCATCAGTTCAATCACAATGCTTTTGCCTATCACCTCTCGCTGGACAATCAAGCGATCGATATCGGAACAGACAAGCAGCCCCGTGCTTACACAGATCATGTACAGAGTCGATGGCAGCAGCACGGCGACAAGGTGATCTGGGAGGTGGCTATTGATGTTTACACCGACGCCTACCGCGACGGCGCCAGCGACAACCAGCCCGTAGGATTGACAGCAGGCAAGATCATGGGCTTTATGCTGGCCTACTGTGACAACGACGGCAGCGAGTTGCGCGAGCACTTTGTTGGGTCAGAGTTCGCTGCAGGCGACCAAAAAGACCGGGGTTGGATAGACGCCGGCCTGTTTGGCAAGCTGGAACTGGTTGAGAAATAGGGTTAAAAGCGGCCTCAAAGACTCCAGGGCTTGAACGCTAGAACCCTCAAGGGACGAGGCGCACCAGAGCGCCTAATCACTGCCAACGATCCCTTGAGCGACTATTTCGCCGAGTTGGCAAGCGATGCCAGATAGTCCGAGTGTTTCGGCAAACCATTCACAGTTCCATCCACGTTGGACTTAATGTGCGCAAGAAACTCCGTCAGCTCTTTCAAACTCATCGTATCCACTAACGCGTGATAACGGTCAGGCATCAGGCCCTGCCCTATCATCACCTGCTGCCACGAGTCATCGAACAACTCCGCCGCATTGCGAAACACATGACCAGTATCCTTGAATATCTCAATCCGGTGTTGAAGACTGTCGGGCACTTCCATGTTGCGACAGTGACGCCAGAATTCGGTATCGGTTCTATCCGTCACTTTATAGTGCAGAATAATAAAGTCTCGTATGGTCTCCAGATCAAAATTCGCCTGCTTATTAAACTCATCCACTTCGGTCTGGCGAATTCCAGTAGTAGGAAACATGCGCAGGAAGCGGACAATGTTTTGCTGAATCAGGTGAATACTGGTGGATTCCAGAGGTTCGAGGAAACCGCTTGAGAGTCCTACAGCCAGGCAGTTCTTATTCCACTGCTTGAGGCGGCGCCCAGCACTGAATTTAATATGCAATGGATCGGTCAGGGTCTCCCCTTCTACATTCTCCAGCAGCGTTTCCTGCGCCTGCTCGCTGCTCATATATCGACTGCAGTAGACTATGCCATTGCCGACCCGGTGCTGCAGCGGAATTCTCCACTGCCAACCCGAATCCCGGGCAATCGATCGCGTGTAGGGAATGGGCTCAGCCACAGCCTTTGTTTGAATCGCCACGGCGGAGTCACAGGGCAGCCATTGCGACCAGGACTCATAGCCCGTATGCAGGGTTTGTTCAATTAGCACACCTCGCATACCGGTGCAGTCGATAAAAAAGTCGCCTTCTATCACTTCACCATTATCGAGCGTCAGTGACTCTATATAGCCATTCTCGGCTTTGGTGTTGACCTTCGCGATCTTGCCTTCCTGGCGTTTCACGCCAAATTTTTCACTGAATTTACGTAGGTATTTGGCGTAGAGTGAGGCATCAATATGAAACGCGTAATTGAGTCCATTGTTAGGTAGATGGCTGAACTTCTCGGCTTCGGCTGCGCGCCGCTCCAGACAATAGTCTCCAAAATCACTACTGATACCGAGCTCACGACCCCTCATCCAGAAATGCTGGAAGCCACAAGCCCAACAGTCTTTCCCAGTCACTCCAAATGCATGGATATAGTCCTCGCCGATATCTTTCCAATTCTCGAACTTGATGCCCAGCTTGTAGGTTCCCTGCACTGCCGACATAAACTCGGCCTCGGGGATATTCAGTAGTCGATTGAAAAAGACCATCGTCGGAATAGTGGCCTCGCCTACTCCGATGGTGCCAATCATCTCCGACTCAACCAGCGTAATATCCAGGTTTTTGCCCATCAGCTTGGAGATAGCTGCGGCCGCCATCCAGCCCGCAGTTCCACCGCCGGCTATCACTACTTTTCTTATTGCTGTGTTATCCAATGTGTCACCTTTTGCATCTTATTGCCGGGATTTAAGCGCATAACCGGAAGTTCAATTCTCCAGTTTGCTGCGCAACAACGTGCGCAGCTGCCTGGCGGTCGCTTCGTCGAGATCCGCCAGAATCCCCAAGCTGGACTCGGGAATATGTGAAAATATAGCCGGATTATCGTCGAAAATGTAGTGATCGAACATTGTACGCCAATGCTCTTTTTGCTCAGCCGGTAGCGCTTTGATGCTCAGCAACGCGTGAATGAGTGCATCCATTGGTTTACCCATGTATGCCGGCACCGAGCGCCACCAATAGTTAACCAGGACATTGAAGGCGTCGAGCGCTTCTACGTGATGCCACCAGAGGCTGGGGAGGAACAATGCGTCACCCGGTTCCAGGTCTACGATTACTGCATTTGCCAGCGCCTCTTTAAACAATGGATAGCGCTCGAAATCCGGATGATGGAAGTCCACCAGACTGATCGCCTGCCCTGCCGGGGTAAAGTCCAACGGGCCGACGTATAGATTGGTAATCTGCTCTGGAGGAAACAACGTGAAGCGCCGACGTCCCGCTACTACACAAGCAATATTGTTCGGATTATCAAAGTGAGCAGCTATGCGTGTTTTGTTGCCCATCCAGATAGATACGAGCGGATTCAGACCGGGCAAAGCCACATCATTTTCCGCGCGGAACCCCGGCAGGCCAATATCGACAGCAGTAGAGCCTACGTAGTAAGAGGGTTCGGTGTCACCACCTTCAAGTGAGCCAAATCGATCAAACATGAATTCAAACGTAGTATTTTGGCGACCGAAATTGAAGCCGTTCATCTCCTCGTTATAAAAGAAGCGGCCCTCTATCTCGGGATCGCCTTTGAACACAACAATTTCTCTCTTCTGACAGAATCGTTGCAGGTACTGAAGTATCTCTGATTTGCCGGACTTCCCTGCCTGCGCGACAGGCCAGCTATCGACCATACCCTTGAGCAACAAAGGCTCTGTTGAACCCAGGACATCATCGGGTATGTTACCGGGCTGCAGACCACCGATTTGCTTGACTGAGGATCCAGCGGACATCATGTATTACTCGACTGACACCAACACCATTAGGCTCGTCTGTTCTTAAGTTCAATAAGCCGGGCTATATTTCCCATGGAAGCTACAACCATGTAACACGCTTGCAAGATACCCCTGCGGCTGAAATCTGCCAAAATCGTTCCATCCAGCGCTGCCAGTTTCTCTTCGTGAATAGTATAAAAGCCCTGCAGGCTGTGTTTCGCGCCACTGTTGAGTTCCACATTCAGAGCAAAAGGCTCCAGTAGATCATGCTCTTTAAGTGCGCCCACAAATTCATCGACTATACTCTGGCCTTGCTCGATTTCCTGAAGTACCTCCACGACCTGATCGGTATATCTGGTATTGCCGCCAAAAGGCTCAAACAAGAGTTCACCCTGATCTACACCAACTCTGGGGTTGTCCATATCCATGGCAATCACCATTTTTTTGCCCGCACCTGATTCTTCGCCTGATTCCTGAAAACCAATAGAAAACGGTCCACGCCGAATCATCAAAGGGATGTAGGTTGCGTTCCATTGGTCTCCAGTGAGAAACAGGTTCTCGCCATTTTGAAACCCGAACATTGCCACCGGAGAATACGAATCCGCAGCGGTATTTCGCTGAAAGAAAATCGGATAGTCTGCGACAATGTTGCGAAATTCCGAGGGAAGCGCGAGGACACACATAACGTCGTCGCCAAGATCAGCGCCGCGTCCTGTTGCCACTTTCAAACCCTTGTGATCAATGTTATTCAACATTGCATGTTTAACCATTGTAGATCTCCAACACTAGCTCTTCGGATCTGACGACTGCTGCGTCACACAGATTGCCTGATCTTACTCAATAATTCACGATTGGACGGCAAGCCCTGCAACAACCGCTGTGTCTGCACCTTGTTCTCGTCGAGATATCGCTGCGCTAACGCCAAATCGGAGCTGCGCCGCGCGCCTCCCGGAGGCTCAGTTTCAAAACCCATACCATACAGTACATACTGATAACTCGCTGCCGGGAAAATCTCTTCTGTCTGCACAAAATCCAGACGAGAAGGCGGCTGATACCGCCATAATTCCAACAGCTCTTGCAATCGGGCCGGGATCGTAGCGGCAGACCTGTGGTCATGCCAGTAATCGGAGTCCTGCCGCTCTGACAACACATAATGCAGCTTGAGAAAATCGATAATGCGATCCCAGCGGTACTGGAATCGCTCATTAAAACGCTTTGACGCGATATCCATCAGGCTACGGTTCGCAGGCATACTGTCACGAATCATCGCTGCAGACAGTTCCACCAGCGCCAGTGCGGACGCCTCCAGAGGCTCAATGAAACCCGCAGACATACCCACAGCAACACAATTCTTGCGCCAGAATGATTCGCGATGCCCGGGGTTTATCTTCAGCTGTCGAAACACAGCGGCTTCGGCATTCTTCTTACCAATACCCGGCGCCAGATAAGACCGCAGATCTTGCTCGGCTTGCTCGTCGCTACTGTGGGAACTGGAGTAGACATAGCCCACGCCGCGGCGCGTTGGCAGACCAATATCCCAGATCCAGCCAGCTCGCTGCGCTGTAGAAAGTGTCACAGACGCAATGGCCTGATTGGGGTCGGCATAGGGAACCTGCACCGCCAATGCGCGATCATTGAACAACACCGACTGGCGGCTGACAAAGGGTTCCTGGTAGTGCTTGCCCAGTAGCATCGAGGCGTTGCCCGAACAGTCAATAAACAAATCCGCCTCGAGGAATCCGTGATTCGCCGTACCAAGGCTTTCGATATCGCCATCTTCAGAGGCTCTCACTTCTGATACATGATCAACGACGTGATTTACACGCAGTTTTTCGCAACAATGCTTTTGCAAAAATATACCAAACTTGGCGGCATCCAGATGATAGGCGTAGTTGACCACCGCCGCGTAATCCGGGGTGCCTGACTGTTTTGGAGCCAAACCGTGCTCGCACAATGGTGGCTGTGCGCTCACAGCATCTGCAAACGCGAAACTCGAGGCCTGTTGCTGCCAGGCTGGTATGCAGTTCACATCGAAAAAGCCATGTGGCAGGGAAAACGGGTGGTAGTAATAATCAGATGTTAGACCCGACTTCCAACCAATAAACTTTGATCCCTGCTTGTAGGAAGCGTCACATTGCGCGATGAAGCTGCTTTCCGAGACTCCGATCTTACGCAGTGTATCGCGCATTGAAGGCCAGGTTCCTTCACCCACACCGATTGTTGGCACATCGGGAGATTCAACCAGCGTGACGTCCAGACTATCGCCATGCTCTGCGGCGATAATTCCAGCCGTCAGCCAGCCGGCTGAACCCCCGCCAAGAATTAGTAGTTTCTTTACAGCCTTTTCCATGCCTCACACCAGACACCTGTGAATCCACTTGAGCGTCTACACTCAGGGATATAACCAACGCTCACTATAACCGGCTTTTATACAGGCCTCTAATCAAATTCGGGATTGATAACGTCTCCGCCCAAACAAAACAGCCGCTACGAGAGCGGCTGTTTTGTTTGCATAAGCCTGCCTGATGCAGGCTTTAGATCAGAAGACGTATCGGAGGCCCAAAGCGTATCGAGCACCCTGGTCAACCGCGAGGATCACCATATTCTCATCTCGGCTATACTGCCGGAAGTTTTCTTCGGTGATATTGATTCCCTCAGCAAACACTGTCAAGGAGTCCATCACCTGATAACTGAGACTGATATCCCACTGACCATAGTCCTCGGTATAGACGGGATTCCTCTCGCCGTTACCATCCAGAGTATTGGCAAGAAAATCATCACGCCAGTTATAGGCGATTCGAGCCTGTATACCGTGCTTCTCATAGAAACCAATCACGTTGTAAGAATCGCTCAAGCCCAGCAGTGCAAACTGGTTCTCGACATCGGCTCCCTTATTGGTATTGGTGTTATCGTAGGATATGTCACCATCCACAGTCGTATAGTTCACAATGGCGCCAAAACCTGATTCACCAAACATATGCTGCACCGCCAGTTCCCAACCGTCGATCTCGGCTGTCTCAGCATTCACCGGCGTTACCAGGTTAAACACAGTAGAGGGATCACCCAGACTCGCATCACCCGTTACCGGAGCACCATATTGCTCTTCCATATAGGCGCGCACCTGGGCGGCATCACTGGTACCAAGCGCAGCGACGGCTTCATCATAGCGAGGTCCCTGCGCAGGGTGTGCAAGTTCGAAGACCGTGGATTCCACGGTGGTATTACCGATGAAGTTATCCACATCCTTGTAGTAATAGCCCGCGGAAACATAGCTTCCTTCGGCATAGTACCACTCGGCTGAGAAATCAAAGTTGGTCGATTCAAAAGGCTGCAGGTTGGGGTTACCCTGGTTACCCTGACCGCCGTTAAAACGTACAGGATTGGCGATCGTTTTGCCGCCCTGCAAGTCGTTGTAGTTGGGTCGCGTTATCGTCATGCTGCTCGATGCACGCATCACAACATTTTCGACGACTTCGATATCAAAATCGATATTCGGCAACCAATTGTCATACGACCCCTCATCCTTGGTGAAGTCTGAACCGTCAAATTGTGCTGTGAACTCGTTGTCGGCAGCCCACTCAAGGCGGTTGTAGAACGGCACCAGCGCTTTTGAGTCTACGTCAGTGTCTTCATACCGCAGACCCAGGGTCAGATGCATCGGCATGTCTGTATCTTCCCACGCCAGATTCACCTGCGCATAAGCACCTAACTGCTCCTCTTTGGTAGTGCGATCGGTAGAGAAGAAGGGGTCTGCACACAGTACCGTTCCGCAGGGCCCAAGCTCCTCACCATTGGCTGCTGCAATCGCTGAGAGCGCGTCACGCGCACCTTTGAAGTTTGTCTGGTAGTAAAACGGCTCGAGGTCCTTGCTGTTTGACCCGTCAATATCGTCAAACTCGCCGGGCAGGCTAGCTCGCGTGAAGATACTGTCATCATACTGATCAGCGGTACCGTAACCTCCCCAGGTATCGCGTTGTGCGTTGGAATAGGCCGATCGGTTTTCTGACTCCATTGCCACGATACCAAAGTCAATGCTCTCGACGATACCATCGTCGAATCTGAACTTACCTCTGAACTGGGCTTGTTCGATCTCGTGCTTCATGTAGCTGTTTCGGAACGTGGTGCCCGATGTCAGCATTCGCGACGGATCGAGAGGGTTTGCATACTGGTACGATGCGACAGGTAAGTCATTGGTGTAGTCAACCGAGTTGCCAATTCGGTCAAACTGAACGCCCGAAATGATGTTGTTGGTTCCTCGACCGTCCTTGGCGCCATTCTCGGCATCGGAATTATGGTAGTCAAATTCCAGTGTCAAACGATCGGTGGCATCCCACTCAACGTTAAAGCCCAGTGAATTGTTCTCGTTTTTTGAACCCCACTGACCAACACCAAAGGTGCTGTCAGAACCGGTACCGTCATTGTACTCGGTCAGAGAAACCACACCGCTGTCGCCGGGCGTAAACGCGCCGGATGTCGGAATGCCGTTAAACCAGGAGCCCATATCGTTCTGCTGCTGCTCGATATCCAGCTCGGAGTAGGTGTAGTCGAGAGTAGCAACAACCGTATC
>CALINF010000241.1 GCA_938045215.1 uncultured Halieaceae bacterium
CTCAGCTTCACTATCGGGAAAAGCAGGGAGCTGGTCAGCAGTTTCATCCTCGCATTGCCGGCAGACGGTTGCCGGGCGCGCCTGAAACACCGTCTCACCATCAATGTTATCAATGCGATCGATCAGATAGGGCTCCACAAAATAACCGCCATTGGCCAGTATGGCGTAGGCTGCTGCTACATCCAGCGGGCTCATCGCATGAGTTCCAAGGGCGAGTGACAGATCGGGGGCAAACTGTGAGGTATCAAACCCAAAGCGCTCTGCGTAGGTGATCAGTTTATCGACCCCGAGTTGCTGTAGCAGCCGGATGGAGACCAGGTTGCGAGACTTGGTAAGCGCCCAACGCAGTCGGGTGGGACCATGAAACTTGCCGCCGTCATTCTCGGGTCGCCAGATGCCCTCCAGTGAGCTGTCTTCCACAACCACGGGTGCGTCGTTGATGATGCTGGCGGCGGTAAGGCCTGCATCCAGTGCGGCGGCGTAAAGGAAGGGCTTAAAGTTAGAGCCAGGTTGGCGCTGCGCCTGCGTTGCGCGGTTGAATTTGCTGAGTTCGAAGCCCATACCGCCAACGATTGTGGTAATGGCGCCGTTGTCGGGGTTAAGAGAAACCAGGGCAGCCTGAGCTGCAGGCACCTGGGTCAGGCTCCATTGTCCATCCTCATTCTGGGTAACGCGAATCATGTCGCCCACTGCGACCACATCTGCAGGCGCTTTTGGCGCCCTGCCGCGGCTGTTCTCAGTCAGGTAACGACTGGCCTGACGTAAGCCATTGCCCCATCGCAACTCGTGGGAGCTGCCATCGTTCAGCAAGATAAGCACAGCCTCTTCCTGAACCTCGGTAACAATCGCCGGTTGCAGTCCCGCTATAACAGCCATAGATGCCAGCGCGTCACGCCACACGTCATAACTGCCATCGGGCGAGTTGGGATCAGGTGGTGGGAGTTTGCGCTCAGCGCCCCTGAATCCATGCCGTTTGTCATAGAGCATAAGTCCGTCTATCACGGCTTTTTGCCCTACCTGCTGTAGGCGCGAGCTGATAGTGGTGTAGACGTGATAGCCATCGTTGTAGGCATTCATGCCATAGCGCTGGAGCATTTGCTGGCGTGCCATCTCGGCGGCATAGTGTGCAGAAAAACTCAGCTGGGCGCCGTGGAGTTGCGCGGTTACAGGCTCGGTGCTTGCGAAATCGTACTGCGCGCGATCGATATAACCCAGCTCAAGCATACGGCCGAGGATCCAGTTGCGGCGCTGTTCGCCCGCTTGCGGGCCGCTGATTGGATTGTTGCGTGACGGTGCCTTGGGTATACCCGCCAGCATCGCGTGCTGCGCGAGCGTCAACTCAGCGACGCCCTTGCCGTAGTAAACACGCGAGGCGGCCTCAAAACCGTAGGATCGATGCCCAAGAAACACCCGGTTAAAGTAAAGCTCGAAGATTTCGGGTTTCGTCAGCGCTCGCTCGATCTCTATCGCAAGTAGTATCTCATTGAACTTGCGCATGAAAGTACGCTCCAGCGACAGAAAGTAATTTCGTGCTACCTGCATGGTTAGCGTACTGCCACCGGAGCCTTTCTCGCCAGTAAGCACTAACTCCGATACTGCCCTGGCAAGACCCATCACATCGATCCCGCTGTGCTGATAGAAGCTGTCGTCCTCTGCTGCAAGCAGTGCATCGACGAACTGTCGTGGGATCTGGTCGTAGGTCAGCGGAGTTCGCTTTTGCTCGCCAAACTGCCCAATCAGGTCGCCCTCACGGGTATATACGCGCATCGGCGTCTGCAACTGCACGTCCCGTAATGTTTCTACGTCCGGCAGGTTTGGGCTCAGATACAGGTAAATGCCCGCCAGGCCCCAGATGGATCCCAGTAAGCTCAGCAGTATTAATCGCAGAAAAAACTGTAGGAACTTCAATTGTTTCCTTTACAAAATAGTCGCTTGTATTAGTGTTGTGAGGAGCAGGGGCGATGCATTTGGTAATTATAAGCTTTTTTTGGCTTTTGAATGCACATGGCAGTATGTTATATCTTTAAATTAATGTATCGGTGTACAAATAAAACCTAAGTTAGTGATACATATAGGAAAATAAATTGCTCGGTATTTTAGGGAAGAAAAAGACGACACCGGTTCTGGGGCTGGATATAAGTTCAACAACGGTAAAGTTGTTGGAGTTGAGTTATTCAGGGGACCGCTACAGGGTGGAGAGCTATGCAGTTAGCTCCCTGCCGCACGATGCTGTGATTGAGAAGAACGTCAATGACATCGATGGTGTAGCAAATGCCGTGCGCAGTGTGGTGGCACAATCCCGGACCAAACTGAAAACAGTAGCCGCTGCCGTAGCAGGCTCCTCGGTCATCACCAAGATCATCGACATGCCGCAGGGCCTTGGCGATGATGATATGGAGACCCAGCTGACGCTGGAGGCTGACCAGTACATTCCCTACCCGCTCGAAGAAGTGGCGATAGATTTTGAGATTCAGGGGCCGTCACCCGAGCGAGACAATCAGGTAGAGGTGCTGCTGGCCGCTTGTCGTCGCGAGACAATAGACTCCAGAGTCGAGTCGATAGAGGG
>CALINF010000242.1 GCA_938045215.1 uncultured Halieaceae bacterium
CCGGCATATCCATAACCAGGGTACGTTGTTGCAGGTGCCGCCATGCGGTGACAAAAAAAGGTTTGGCCGAAAACAAGACTACAAAACTTGCCACTAGAAGACTGACCCAGCGCAACAGCGACTGGTATTGCAGTGCAATTCCCTGAATGCTGCCAGCATGCAGTGCGATGGCAAACATCCCAACCTGCATCATCCCTATGCCGGCCACCGCCAGTCGGCTCAGGTCCTGTTTGTATTCTTTCTGAAGCTGTTCCCTGCGTGCATTGCTGTGAAAGGGACGCGGGGTGTAACCCAGCGCAGCAATAGCAGTGAACAGGTTGCTCAACCGGATTTTATCTGCAGCAAATCGAACATCCAGTCGACTCTGATGCAGGTTTACACTTGCGAAAGAGACGCCCTCAATTCGCAGCAACGTACTCTCAATGAGCCAGGTGCAGGCGGCACAGGTGATGCCGCCAAGTAGTAGCTGGGTGCGAGTGAGACCATCTTCACCGATCGAGCAAAACGTGTCAGCCATGCTGGGATCGTCGTAGATCGCGTAAGCGTTTTCTTGCCGGTGATCGTCGGGACGTTCATTGAATGCAGTGCGCTGTTGATAGAACGATGACATGCCGCTTCCGGCAATCAGGTTGGCTACCGCCTGGCAACCGGGGCAGCACATCGGGCGTTGTTCGTCATCAATTAACGCGGTGAAATCGCAATTGTCGGGTACCGGCTCGCCGCAGTGAAAACAGTCAACGCTTTGGAGTGCAGCGGCGGCACTGCCTGCTGCCATTAGCGGAGTGATTTGTCCGCGGCGGACAACGTTGTAAAGTCGCTGGCAACCAGAGAGCCATCTAACCGCCACTCACTTTGCTCACCGCCGTCGAGAATCCAGTGCCAATTAGGTGCTATCGCATGTTGCAATGGGGCCCGGTACTCGCCCGCATGTACACGGCTCAGTGGTAGCTGGAAGTCGGCGTCTGTTTCAAACGGGTGAGACAGGCGCAAATTCAGTACGGGACTAGTGATCGGCCCCGTGGTTCTTACAGTGATCGTACCGGCGTCGACGGTTAACATCGCAGATAAGCCTATCTCTTGCGCACGCTGTTGCTTGGCGATTTGTCGATTGATCGCCAGCCCGTTCTTATAATACTCGTCTACAACCAGATCATCTGAGTGCTTGTTGGCGATATAGAGAGTGGCAAACGCGGCGACAACAACCGACCCTGGCAATGCAATAAGAAACCAGGGCCAGAACTGTTGATACCAGGGTTGATCATCAACAGCTTGCAGGGGAGAGGGTGTCATAGGGGCCTCATAAAGCGTGATTCGGATACAGCGCGCAACGACGGTAGGTCCTTTGCGATAGCCTCAAACTGCAGCACAGTGCTTGGCTTGTCCAGACTCTTCGGTGAGGTTCGTACCCGAAGATTAATCGTACGCACTTCACCGCCTTCCAGTGTGTATACAGTCTCACCAACGATAGCAGCTCCCTCGATACCATCAATGTGAATCTCATAGTCATGCTTGCTCTTGTCCATATTCAAGAGCTGCAATTGGTAGAGGTTCTCGATGTCACCATTGTCTGTGGTCAGGTAGAGCTGATTGCGATCGCGAATAATGGTCAACTCAACAGGGATGCGCGAAGCGATAGTGTAACTGAATACACCCACCATGATCGCAAGTACAACCATGTAGCCTATGATTCGGGGTCGCAGCCAGTGTGTAGTTCCGCCCTGTAGCTGGTGCTCGCTAGTATAGCTGATCAAGCCGCGCGGATACTGCATCTTGTCCATTACCGAGTTGCACGCATCGATGCACAGAGCGCAGCCAATACACTCGTACTGTAGTCCGTCACGAATATCGATGCCAGTCGGACAAACCTGTACACAAAGCTCGCAACTGATGCAGTCTCCAAGCCCCTGGGACTTGTAGTCTGCATCTCGTTTGCGCGAGCCTCGCTGCTCTCCCCGGCCCGCATCATACGAAACGATTAACGTATCCTGGTCGAACATGACAGATTGAAAGCGGGCATAGGGACACATGTACTTGCATACCTGTTCGCGCATCCAGCCCGCATTGATATAGGTAGCGAGGGTGAAGAACAACGTCCAGGCTGCTTGCCACATCCCGGTAGAGAGTGTCCCCAGTTCCCACGCAAGGCTGCGAATTGGGTAGAAATAGCCTACGAATGTCATCCCGGTAGCGAAGGCCACGAAGAGCCACGAGCCGTGCTTCGCCAATTTACGTGTTATCTTTTGTGCAGACCATGGCATCTTGTCGATTTTGATGCGTTGATTCCTACTCCCTTCGGTCTTTTGCTCCAGCCACATGAAAATACTGGTCCAGACCGTTTGAGGGCAGGTATATCCACACCAGATGCGTCCCGCGAAAACGGTGACGGCGAAAAGGCCAAACGCGGAAATGATCAGCAGGAAAGCCAGCAATGGGAAGTCTTGCGGCCAGAAAGTCAGGCCTAGAATGTGGAATTTGCGCGCTGGCAAGTCAAACAGTATAGCCTGCCGACCATCCCAGCTCATCCACGGTAGCAGGAAGTAACCCAGTAGCAGGGGCCAGCCGGTAAATAGTCGCAGGCGCTGGTAGAATCCTTCGATCTTGCGGGTGTAGATTTTTTCTCGACGCTGGTATAGATCAACTTCACCAACTTCAGCCGGTGCGACTTCCTGGACATCGATGAGTTCTGGATCGGACATACCGCATACCGAAGAGTTGAGAGCCGGACCTGAACGGTCCGGTGCAATAGGGGTCTAGGAGCTTACTTGTTCAGTCCATACACGTAGGCGGTGAGAATATGGATTTTGTCCTCGCTCAGTGTCTCTGAGAAGGCAGGCATCACACCGTTACGTCCTACGCGCAGGGTATGAGCGATTTGCTCGGCACTACCACCGTACAACCAGATACCGTTGGTGAGGTTAGGCGATCCGAGCATCGGATTGCCGGTACCGTCGGCCGCGTGGCAGGCGGCGCAGTAAGCAGCAAAGTGCTTCTCTCCCTCGCTTGCCTGCGCGCTGTCTGCGGTGCGGCCATTTAGAGCCAGAAGATACTGCGTGACCTCTGTTATGCCTTTGTCGCCAAGAATGCCTTCCCAGGCAGGCATGGCAGCCTGACGCCCGTTGACGAGGGTGGCCTTGATCGCGTCAGGCGTGCCGCCGTAAATCCAGTCGTTATCGGTCAGGTTGGGAAAACCATAGCTACCACGCGCGTCACCGCCGTGACACTGCGCGCAATTGTTGCCAAACATTCTGGCACCCATCTTGCGAACGGCTGGATCAACAGCAATCTCTTCAATAGAAAGCGCAAGATAGCGATCTCGCATGGCGCGATACTGCTCGTCGGCTGCGGCTACCTCGCGATCGTGCTGGTTCACTTGAGTCCATCCGAGCACACCTGGAAAATTACCCATCCCGGGATAGACAACCAGATAACCGACGCCCCAGATGATTGTCAGGGCAAACATCCAGAACCACCAGGCCGGAAGAGGATTGTCGAACTCCTCGATACCGTCGTAAACATGTCCTGTTGTTCGCTCTGAATCTCGCCGCTCGCGCTTTCGGTTCGCAACAAGCACCCAGGTTGTCAGGATGAGTGTTATTGCGGTCAAGACAATAACCCAGCCACTCCAGAAACTAGTCATTCTTTGCCACCTCCTGCTGGGTGCGTTGATTCATCGCTTCATCCGCAAAGGGCAGATTGGCCGCGTCATCAAAATACGGCTTTCTCTTTTTGCTGTAGGCCCAGAAGCACAATCCCAGGAAAGATAACAGGAGAAACAGCGTGCTCAGACCTCTAAGATCATTAATATCCATGATTAGCGTTTAGTCCTCAGCAAGGTGCCAAGCTGTTGCAGGTAGGCAACCAGCGCATCAATTTCTTTCTTGCCTTCTACAGCTTGCGCTGCGCCGGCAATATCCTCGTCGGTATAGGGCACACCTACCATACGCAGGGCGGCCAATTTATCTGCCGTGCGGCTGCTGTCCACCTCGTCATCAAACAACCAGGGAAACGCGGGCATATTCGACTCTGGTACGACATCCCGTGGGTTATACAGGTGTGCCCGGTGCCAGTCGTCACTGTATCGCTGCCCTACGCGAGCGAGGTCGGGGCCTGTGCGCTTTGATCCCCACAAAAACGGATGGTCATAGACAAACTCTCCGGCGACCGAGTAGTGGCCGTAGCGCTCAGTCTCTGCGCGCAGTGGGCGGATCATCTGCGAGTGACAGGTGTTGCAGCCTTCGCGGATGTAGATATCACGCCCCTCCAGCTCTAGTGCGGGTAATGGCTTCAGTCCTGCGATAGGTTCGTTGACCTGCTTGTCGAAGAACAACGGTACCAGCTCCACCAGTGTGCCGAAGCTGATGGCCACGATCACCAGTATGATCATCAAGCCGACATTTTTTTCTACTGTTTCATGCTTCATTGGAAGGCTCCTTAAGCAGCACTGGCAGCGGCGGTCTGATCTACCGCAACATCTTTACGAGTCGTCATGAAGACGTTGTAGGCCATGATCAACATACCTGCGAAGAAGATCGCACCACCCAAAACGCGTACGACATAGCCAGGGTAGCTCGCGGCCACCGACTCAACGAAGCTGTAAGTCAGGGTGCCGTCCTGGTTATAGGCGCGCCACATCAATCCCTGTAGAATGCCGTTGACCCACATCGATGCGATATACAGCACCGTGCCTATCGTTGACATCCAGAAATGCACATTGATCAGATCTGTGCTGTACATTTTCTGCTTGGCGAACAAAATGGGAATGAGGTGATAGATGCAACCTATAGAGATCATCGCCACCCAGCCCAGGGCGCCCGAGTGTACATGGCCGATGGTCCAGTCTGTGTAGTGCGACAGTGAGTTCACTGTCTTGATCGACATCATGGGCCCTTCGAAGGTCGACATGCCATAAAATGATAGGCTTACTACCAGGAAACGCAGGATAGGATCAGTACGAAGTTTGTGCCACGCCCCCGACAATGTCATCAGTCCGTTAATCATGCCTCCCCAGCTGGGTGCCAGCAGGATGATGCTCATCACCATGCCCAGGCTTTGAGCCCAATCGGGTAGGGCGGTGTAGTGCAGATGGTGAGGTCCGGCCCAGATATACACAGCCACCAGTGCCCAGAAGTGCACGATGCTCAGTCGATAGGAGTAGACCGGCCGCCCAGCCTGCTTGGGCACAAAATAGTACATCATGCC
>CALINF010000243.1 GCA_938045215.1 uncultured Halieaceae bacterium
GGTACGTTACATCGGTATCACCACATCGCACGGTCGCAGCCATGATGAATTTCTGGCGGTGATGCGCAGCGAACCCATCGACTTCGTGCAGTTCAGTTACAACATAGAAGATCGTGCCGCAGAGCAGGAAATATTGCCAACAGCGCAGGACCGCGGCATTGCCACCATGATCAATCGGCCTTATCAGAAGGGATCGCTGTTTGCCAAAACACGCGGCAAGGCCTTGCCCGAGATGGCAAACGATATCGATTGTGATAGCTGGGGGCAGTTCTTTCTCAAATTTATTTTGGCACACCCCGCCACCACCAACATTATTCCAGCCACATCAAAAGCTCATCATATGATCGACAATATGAAAGCCAATTTCGGCCGCGTACCTGATGCGAGCCAGCGTCAGGAAATGATTCGTTTATTCCAGAGCCTGTAACCCCATGACAGAACCCACTGCATCGCCCGTACAGAAACTACTGGCGAAAGCCTGCGACATCCATCCAGAAGAAGTGCGAGCCACGCTCGCCTCCTTCCTGTTGGTGCTGGTGCTAATGGGTTCGTACTACATACTGCGGCCCCTTCGCGACGCCATGGCAAGCGACTGGACAGATGCCGAGGTTAGCTGGCTCTGGACTTTTACCTTCTTTTTCAGTGTCATCGCCGTCACGCTGTATGGCGCTATGGTCACCCGCATCCGCTTTCGATTACTTGTGCCCTCGGTGTACACGTTCTTTGCTGCCACGTTCGTCTTGTTTTACGTGGGTACTCAGGTACTTAACGATCGCACGCTACTGGATAAGTCGTTCTACGTCTGGATCAGTGTCTTCAGCCTGTTCCATATCTCGGTGTTCTGGAGTTTTATGTCCGACACCTTCTCAAAACCCCAAGCCACAAGACTGTTTGGGTTTATCGGTGCGGGGGCCAGCATCGGCGCCATAGCCGGCCCGGCAGTTGCCGCGTACCTGGCGGGGGAAAGTGGCACAGACCCACTGCTCCTTATCGCGAGCGTACTCATTATGCTCACCCTACCAATCATCACCTGGGTACAACGTCTTAAATATGAAGACATGCATAACGAGGAGATTGGTGTAACCGCGCGTGAACTCGAGTATGTCGGCGGTAATCCACTGTCGGGTTTTGTCGAGTTCATGAAGAACCCCTATCTGCTGGGTATTGGCTTGTTTATTTTCATGTACACATCCATCAGTTCGTTTATCTATTTCGAGCTCAAGAATCTACTCGCCGACTACGATCGAGCAACACGCTCGCAGATCTGGGCAATGATGGATCTGACGGTGAATACGCTCACGATCGGAATTGCGGCCTTCGCCACCGGGCGCATCGCCAAGAATATGGGGCTGTCGTTTACCCTCGCGCTGGTGCCCGTATTGATTGGCGTCGGCATGCTCATACTCGCAGCAGCCCCCATGGTTAGCGTGGTCGTGGCCATACAAATCGCGAGGCGGGCCGGCAACTACGCCATATCCAGACCAGCGCGGGAAATGTTGTTCACCGCCGTTGATCGCGAAACCCGATTCAAGGCCAAACCCGTGATCGACATCGTCATCTATCGTGGTGGCGATATGCTCAACGCCTGGGGCTTCACCGCACTGACCCAGGGGTTGGGCCTGGGCATGGCGGCTGTCGCAGGGGTCGGCGCGGTGATAGCGGCAATCTGGGCTGCTATAGGCATTTATCTGGGACGGCAGTTCAAGACCATGCAGGGGACGATTGCCGAACACGAGCCATAAAGAAGCGCATCACACAGGGCCTCACAGCCCACGTGAAAATACAGAGACCGGGTGACATCGCATCCACTGGTGATGTACAAGCGATGTGACTGAACTTATTGCAGCAAACGGGCGTCAAACCCCAACGGAAAGACGGCCACGAACGGCGGGAGAGTCGTTGTACAGACGGTGCATGTCGATACCAACAAAAGAGGTTAGCTCATGAAAAAACTACTGGTTCTGTTGCTGAGCGTAGGTCTATTGGGTGCCTGTGCCACCAGCCCCACTGGGCGTTCTCAGCTGATGCTCATTTCACCCGATGCTGCGATTGTAGAGTCTAAAACGGCTTATCTGAGCACCGTTAGTGAGCTGGACTCAGAGAACAAATTGTTAGACGACCCCCGCGTATCCGACCGCGTTGCCAATATCACAGGTCGACTGGTCACAGAAGCGATTACCTTGTATCCGAACTCTCGTGACTGGGAGTGGAGTGTTGCGATTATCGATGACCCCGAAACCGTCAATGCCTGGTGCATGGCAGGTGGGCGTATGGCCGTCTATACCGGCCTGTTCGATAAGCTGGATCTTACCGATGATGAATTCGCCCAGATAATGGGTCACGAAATTTCACACGCACTGGCCAATCATACTGCCGAGCGCATGTCGCGGGCGATGGCCACAACACTGGGCGTCGTTGCTATAGGAGTGGCGGCTGATAACCATGGCGCCGCGCTGATAGGCGCCGCTGCAGCAGCAAAGGTGGCTTTGGAACTGCCCAACAGCCGTACAGCGGAGTCTGAAGCCGATGCAATTGGCATCGAGCTCGCGACTCGGGCGGGTTACAAGCCAGAGGCAGCCGTCACCCTCTGGCAGAAGATGGGCGCGCAGAGTAACGGCGGGCCCCCACAATTCCTGAGCACCCATCCGGCACCGGGCAATCGCCAGGCCGCTTTGGCTTCAATGGTGCCGCAGATGAAGGCACTGAATCCTGACCGGCAGTTGGCGGCGGTACATCCAGTAGAGATCGTCCGCTAACAAAAACGGGGCCATAGGCCCCGTTCTTCACTACCTGAGAATTTCCAGGACTACTTCACGAACTGCTCAAGCACAGCGGTGCGCAGTAGCTCGGGGGGCAACAGACCCTGCTCCAGAATGAAGTCGTGAAATTCGCGCTGGTTGAACTCGTCGCCAAGTACAATCTCTACCTCGGTTCGCAATCGCATCAGGTTCATGTAGCCATAGTAGTACGAGGTTGCCTGACCCGGCATGCGGAACGAATACCGCTCAGCTTCTGATGTTGCCATAGGACGTGACAGCGCCGTTTGCTCCATCATGAAGTCAACGGCTTGCTCAGGCGTGAGCTGCCCCGTATTGATCATCGGATCAAGAAACATACGAGCGGCGCGCATGAGCCGAGTAAACAAGTTGAACAGCTGCGCTTCCTGCGGCAAATACTCATGCATGATGGTCTCCGCATAGAGACCCCAACCCTCTGCATTGGCCGAATTGAACGCAAACAGGGCGCGAGTAAGCGATGTGCCGTTCTCAACCAGACTGGCAAATTGCAGCTCGTGGCCGGGACGCGCCTCATGGACGGTCAGTGCCCAGGTGATGGCATCGTGGCTCCAGTCGTCCATCACAGCATCCCCTTCCATCGCCGGGTTGCTCTGCACCAGAACAAACTCGCCGTACTGTCCGGTATTGTTGATCAACTGCGGGGGGCTCATGAATGAGGCCGGAATAGCGGCCGACTCAGCCTCGGTAGCCAGACGGATAGCTGCATCACGCTCGGGCAGTGTAATAATGTCTTCGCGGACAATAATGTCTTCGATTGCGGCCAGCCGCTCCTGATAGACAGCCAGTATCTGGTCTTGTGGAATCTGCTCCTCTTTAAGTTTGCGCATCACAGGCACCAGACGCTTGTCTTCCCAGCCCCGCTCTTGTGCGATCTTCCAGGCCAGCGCCTTCATTTCACTACGAATGAACTGGTAGCCGTACTGCGCTTCTTCAATCAATTCTTCCGGCGTGGCGCGCACGCCAAAGTTCTTAAGGTTGTTGGCATACACCGCCGCTGGCAACTGATTGTTGTCGCGCGCCCGTGGCAACATTTCCTCCTTGAGCCAGACTGCGTAGTCCGCCAACTGTTGCTCGAGAAGCGCGAAATCCTCTTCCCAGCCCGTGAGCTCGGCGCGCTCAAACATGGCCTTTAGCCCGGCAACAAATCGTGGCGCGTCATTGAAGTCAACTTCCAATTCTCCGAGATACGGGCCCATCAGCGCCTTGTTCGCAAACTGCTCTGTACTGCGGGCCTTCGCCAGTTCGGTAATTGGCGTATACCCCTCTGCTACGCCGGTGTATTTACGCAGTCGCTCCAGTGCGGCCGGATAGCGGCTCTTATCGTTGCGCGCATCAAGCAGCGCATTGAAGCTGCCGAACATGGTTCGGTGGATGTTGTAGTACGGCAGCATGTACTGACTGTCGATACGCCGGGTTTCGTTCTCATCTTGAAGCGCCTGAATCAGGATCTGCAGATCCTGCTTCACCTTGGGGTGCGCCTCTTTCTGCAGCCGCATCTCAAGCGCTTTGATCAGTTGATTATTATTGGCAGTCTGACGTTCACGGTAGTTCGCTTTGAGGTCAAATATATTGCCATCGTATTGGCTCAAGCCCCGATTGGACATGGCTTCTGGTTGAAATGCAGCCTGGCTTTCCAGCACCAGCATGGCGCTCTTATCGCTTTCTTCTATCCAGTCAGCATGGGCCATACCAGATAGCAAAAGACCCGCCGCCAGACCTAATAGTCGGTAGGTGATTGACATGGTTTATTCCTTGATGAATTTTGACCGCGCAAGCCTATCAGGCAGGCGCGATCGAATCACCCTGGAAGGGAGGAATTGCGATGAACCGAGCGTCGCGCGCGATCAGGCGCTCGTTTGAAAGAGATCTTCACCGGCCGCCCAGGTCGCATGGAAGCCTGCGGGTACGCGGTGCGGCATTCGTACCCGCGCCAATGGTCCACGGGTGATGTCCCGGGCATCAAAGACCAGACAGTCGGACGTCCAGTCACGGGTGTTGGTAACCAGCGTCAACACGTAACCGTCGTCTTCTTCAGAACTGCGATCGGCGCCAGGCTTGGGCGCAAATACAGCCTCACTACCAAATACTCCCGGGCCGTAATCCCATTGCTGCGACTGACCCGTATCGTTGTTGTACTTCACCAGACCCGTAAAGCGCAGAGTGTGCCCACCCTCGTGCAGCAGAGGAATACGCTGATGGTAGGAGTAGCGGCTTTTTACGCCATGAAAGATCGGATTGGACTTGTTGAACTCCGTATTGAGGTCGTCGATATCGCCCTCGCGTACCTCGCCAGTGACAAGATTAAAGCGCCAGCGATACGCATTGGCCTCCAGTCGCATGTACGCCAGCATATGGGAAAGCTCACCCTCATTACCGTGCGCAGACGGCATGGGATTAACAGAGCGGCAGCCATCCATCACAACCCAGTCGCCCTCTTCCCAGCAATTGGTCACATGCAGGATGTAACAAGGCTCGCACTCAAACCAGCGGATATCGCTGCTTTGCCCGCGACGGGGGATAATGCCAAAGCGGGTGGGAATGTCCTTGTAGAAGCTCAGTACGCGCAGATTGTGTTTGCGAAGCACATCCATATCGTGGAAAAACGGCAGATCGTGCAAGATGGCGTACTGCGTGGTAAACCCGATGTCATGCGGTAGCCGGGCTCCAGGCAGATCAATCTCCACCTCATGCAGGAGGCGACCCTGGGTGTCGGCCACGCCGAAGGTCATATAGGGCGGCTCATCGCCGTAATCAAAGAACAACAACTCACCTGTAGCCCAGTCGACCTTCGAGTGCGCTGACAGGCGGCGATGCTTGCGACCCTCCAGCTCAAAATAGCCCCGGGTTTCGAGTGACTGCGCATCAACCCGATAGGGATGCCCGGCGTTGTACCACAATGTCATCAAATCGCCCGCATACCAGAACAGGTCGGTGTTGGACGTATCCTTGATGCCAAATTCTGATACTGAATAATCGAAGGGCCCCATAACGCCAGGCGAGGTTGATTCGCCCGCAGTCGCCTCCTGGTCAAACGCCACTGTGTGTACATAGCGGTTGCTATAGCTGGCCACTCCATCACGGAAATAAACACCGTGCACCATGCCGTCACCATCGAATGGGTGATAGCGGTTTTGTGGTTGATGCACCGGATTAGGGCCATTGCGGAAATAGGCACCACACAGGTCCGCAGGCAGCTCGCCCTCCACTACAAGATTGGCCTGCTCCACCTCTCTGGTTGTGGGTGCATACACGCCATGCAGATAGGGGTTATCAATCTGGTAGATCCAGGGCTGGGTATCGTCAAAAAAAGGTGCATCACCAAGGCAGAGCTCTGTCGTGGGAAAGTGTTCGCGGGATTCGGCCAGGGCCATGACAAACTCCTGAAGTTGCACAGATGAAAACGAAACGCAGCGCTAGAGTATAGAATCCTGTTTCCTTTATGCAAGCGCCTGCCTGACAGCGGGATAAGGGACACGCAGCACATGGGCTTGCCATGCCACACGGGCTCCTCTAGTCTGCAGGTCTTGCTCAAAACAGCTGCTAACTATACTGGCGGCTGAAGGTTTCATTGGTGGAGAACTTGGCATGACAGACATCTATATCCTTGGCGGCAGCCAGTCAGACTTTGCGCGGAACTGGTCACGAGAAGGACTTGAGCTTTACGACATGTTTGCCGAAGCCCTGCAGGGCGGCATCGCCGCTGCAGGCATTGAGCCCGCGCAGATAGAGGTGGGGCACGTTGGCAATTTTGTCGCCGATCTCTTTGCGGGTCAGGGGCTGATCGGGGGTTTCTTCGGCCAGCTGTACCCGGAACTTGCAAATCTGCCTACCTCCCGCCACGAAGCCGCCTGCGCCTCTGGCTCTATTGCGGTGCTGTCGGCAATGCGTGATATCGAGGCCGGGCATTACGATATTGCCTGCGTACTGGGCCTGGAACTCATGCGCAATGTAGACGGCCGCACTGGCGCTGAGCACCTGGGCGCTGCTGCCTGGCAAGGGCATGAAGCTACCACCTGTGAATATCCCTGGCCGCACTTGTTTGATCGCATCACCCGCGAGTACGACCAACGTTACGGTGTAAAGAGCGAGCACCTGACCCGTATCGCCGAGGTTAACTTTGCCAATGCAAAGCGCAACCCGCACGCTCAATCAAGAGACTGGCAATTTCCAGATGGGTGTTTCTCGCAAGATGACAACCTCAACCCGGTCATCGACGGTAGCGTGCGCAAGCTCGACTGCGGTCAGATTACTGACGGTGCGGCCTGTGTGATTCTGGCCAGTGAACACGCGGCGCGCGAGCACGCACGCAAAACCGGACAAACACTCGCGGATCTGCCCCGTATCAAAGGCTGGGGGCATCGTTCTGCACCGATCCTGCTGGAAACGAAACTGCAATTAAGCAAGGATCAGCCGCTCATGTTTCCCCACGCCCACACTACCCTTACTGAGGCCAGAACGCGCGCGGGATTTGCGAACACGACCGACCTGGATGGATTGGAAACCCACGACTGCTTTACGATTACCGAATACATGGCGATCGATCACAGTGGTCTCACCGCACCCGGTGAAAGCTGGAAAGCCATCGAAGAGGACCGGATCAGCCGCGACGGAGATTTCCCCATAAACGCCAGCGGCGGACTCATTGGACTGGGCCATCCGGTAGGTGCAACCGGCGTCAGAATGCTGCTCGACTGCGCCAGGCAGGTGACCGGTCAGGCCGGAGATTCCCAGATAGACGGCGCCCGCAATATGCAGACGTTCAATGTGGGCGGCAGTACCACTACCTGTGCCAGTTTCGTGGTCGGGGTTGGCGGGTGAAAGATGTTTTCATCTACGACGCCATACGTACCGCTCGCACCAAGGCCAAGCCCAGCGGTGGCCTGCACAACCTGACACCCCAGGAGCTGCTGCGCCAGCTGTACCACCATCTCGAAACTCGCACAGGTCTGGATGCCGACCTGGTTGACGAGGTCATTCTCGGCTGCGTCACCCAGCACGGTGAGCAGGCGGCGAACATTGCCAGAACCTCGGTACTGTATGCCGGCTGGCCAGACACGCTTCCAGGGCTCACCGTTAACCGCTTTTGCTCGTCCAGCGTAGATGCGATCAGCATCGGGGCTCTCAAAATTGCAGCGGGCCAGGCCGGGGCGATCGT
>CALINF010000244.1 GCA_938045215.1 uncultured Halieaceae bacterium
CGCGATATCGAAACAGGTTGTTCTGGCGACTATCGCCTGCAAGTGGATCGTGCAGCTGCCATCCGGCTGGCGATATCCGAAGCGGCTCCGGGTGACTGCGTGGTGATCGCAGGCAAAGGGCACGAAGACTACCAGATTGTCGATGGACAAAAGCTGCGCTTCAGTGATGAAGAGCACGCGCTCGATGCCCTCGCGCGGAGGGATGACGCATGATGCGATCATTCTCACTGGCTGAGGTCGAGGCTGCACTGCACGGTCATCTTCAGGGAGTGAGCGTTGAGTTCAGTGGAGTTGCAACCGACAGTCGTCAGATTCATGCGGGTGATATTTTTGTCGCGCTAAGCGGCGCGAACTTCGATGGTCACAACTTTTTAGACGATGTGGCGCAAAAGGGCGCGGTGGCGGCATTGGTAAGTCGTGACGTTGAATCAACGTTGCCATTGCTGCGAGTAGCAGATACACAGCGCGCGCTTGGATTGCTTGGTGCATACAACCGGGCTTTATTTACGAACCCCGTTGTCGCCATTACAGGCAGCTCTGGCAAAACTACAGTCAAGAATATGTTGGCATCGGTGCTGGGGCAGCGCGGAAATACGTTGTCCACTCAGGGTAATTTCAATAATGAGATTGGTGTGCCCCTGACGTTGCTGCGATTGGAGCCTGAACATGATTTTGCCGTCGTTGAAATGGGCGCTGGGCGGGTCGGTGATATCCGCTGGTTATGCGAGCTGGGTAGGCCCAATGTATCGATTCTATTGAATGCCATGCCGGCCCACCTCGATGGGTTCGGTAGCGTGGACGGAATAGCCCAGGCCAAGGGTGAGATCTTTGATCAGCTGGGGACAGGGGACACCGCAATCATTAATGCCGATCAGCCCTGGGCGGCCGCATGGCGGGAGCGGGCCGGGCGAGCGGCCATTCTCGATTTTGGTATGCACAGTGACGCGGCAGTCAAGGCGCGCGATATTAATGTGCGTGGTATCAGCGGCGTCTCCTTTACCGCAGACACACCGGCAGGCGATATGTTGATCGATCTGGCTCTGCCAGGTGAGCACAACGTGATGAATGCCCTGGCTGCGATCGCCGCGGGGCTGGCATGTCAGCTGTCGCTGCTGGAAATTGCCAGCGGTTTGCGATCAGTGGCGGCGGTAGAGGGTCGTCTCGCTCGCCATCAATCTGCCGCGGGTGCGACTGTGATAGACGATTGCTATAACGCGAACCCCGGCTCAGTAAGGGCGGCTATCGACCTGTTGGCTGCGTGCCCCGATAAGCGCACCCTTGTGCTCGGTGCGATGCGGGAACTGGGACCTGAAAGTGAAATGATGCATCGCGCCATTGGTGAGTATGCTCGTGAACGCGGCTTGCAGGGCCTGTGTGGCGTAGGTCCTGAGCTCCAGGGCGCGGTAGAGGCGTTTGGCGATGGAGGGCAGTGGTATCCCGATCGGGAAGCAGCTATCGCGGAGTTGATGTCGCAGTTTGGCGCAAGCGATATTGTGTTGGTGAAAGGGTCGCGCAGTGCCGGGATGGAATCTGTGCTGCAAGCGCTGATTGGGGAGGGGGCGTAGCATGCTGCTTTTTCTAGCTGAATATTTGACCCAGTTCCAGAGTGATTTTGCTGTTTTCCAGTATCTGACCCTGCGGGGAATCCTCGCGGCGGGTACCGCGCTGGCAATCTCTCTGCTCGTTGGTCCTTACATGATTCGCAAACTCAATTACCACCAGGTTGGGCAGACCATCCGTGATGATGGTCCCGAAAGCCATCTGAGTAAGTCCGGAACACCCACGATGGGTGGTGCGCTGATTCTTGTGGCCATTGCCATCAGCAGCCTGCTCTGGGCGGATCTGCGCAATCCCTATATCTGGATCGTGATGCTGGTTACCGCTGTGTTTGGGGCCGTGGGCTGGGTGGATGACTATCGCAAGGTAATAGAGCGAGATTCACGGGGACTGCCTGCGAGGTGGAAGTATTTCTGGCAGTCCCTGGCGGGAGTCGCAGCAGCGCTTTACCTGTATATGGCGTTCGATACCCCGGTGACCACAGAGCTTTATATTCCCTTCTTCAAGGACTTTGCCTGGGACATGGGGCCGCTGTTTGTGTTGCTGTGCTACTTCGTGATCGTGGGTTCCAGTAACGCGGTAAATCTCACGGACGGGCTCGATGGCCTGGCAATTCTTCCCACGGTGCTGGTGGGGACTGCGTTGGGAATCATTGCCTATCTCACCGGGCGAGTCGACTTTGCAGAGTATCTGCATATTCCCTACGTCGCAGGCAGTGGCGAGCTCGCTGTATTTTGTGGGGCGATAGCGGGTTCTGGTCTGGGATTTCTGTGGTTCAACACCTATCCCGCACAGGTGTTCATGGGGGACGTCGGCGCGCTGGCCCTTGGCGCTGCTCTGGGTACAGTTGCCGTCATTACCCGACACGAAATCGTATTTTTTATCATGGGCGGCATATTTGTACTTGAGACGGTGTCAGTAATCCTTCAGGTCGCCTCGTTCAAACTAACCGGAAAACGCATATTCCGTATGGCGCCCATACACCATCACTACGAGTTGAAGGGATGGCCTGAGCCACGGGTCATTGTACGTTTCTGGATTATTACTGTGATGCTGGTCCTGTTTGGACTGGCCACATTGAAGTTGCGCTAGGTTGCCGGCAAGAGGTGAATAGAGCTTTGACACAGGATCTGATAGCGAGCAGCACCAACCGGGTCGTCCTCGGTCTGGGGCCTACCGGCCTATCGGTCGCTCGTCATCTGTTTGCGCGTGGTGAGACATTCGCGGTTGCTGATACCCGGCTGTCTCCGCCGTGCTTGCAGGCAATGCAGGATGAGATGCCAGACGTCCCTGTGTTTGCAGGCAGCATCCCACAGCAGGTTTTGGAAACAGCAGGTGAGTTAATCGTAAGCCCGGGTATTGCTCTTGATGATCCCGTTGTGGTTCTTGCAACCGACGCGGGCGTTCCCGTTGCCGGTGACATCGATCTGTTTGTCGCAGCTGCGACCGCACCAATTATCGGAATCACCGGATCCAATGCGAAATCGACGGTGACCGCACTGTTAGGTGACATGGCATCGCGCGCCGGCCGTCACTGTGGTGTGGGGGGCAACCTGGGTACGCCTGCACTCGATCTTCTCGACCCTCAGAATGATCTGTATATCGTTGAGCTTTCCAGTTTCCAGCTGGAGCGGGCGGGAGCGCTCAACCTTGCGGTGGCGACAGTGCTGAATGTTACGGCCGATCATCTGGATCGCCATGGCTCAATGCCGCGCTACCATCAAGCTAAGCATCGTATTTTCCGCGGCGCGAAAAAAGCGGTACTGCACCTCGATGATCCACTGACGATTCCTTTAGTAGATGAAAGTGTTGAACTGATCAGCTGGCGCTTGCGCGAGCCTGCGCTAAACGGGTTCGGCCTGCGCACGATTGACGGGGTTGAGTACCTTTGCCACGGCTTCGAACCGATTCTGGCTACTACCGCTTTGAGCCTTGGTGGCCGACACAATATCGCCAACGCGTTAGCCGCGTTAGCGTTGGGATATGCAGCGGGCCTGCCGTTTGCAGCGATGCGTCTATCCCTTGAGAATTTTCACGGCTTGCCGCACCGTTGCGAGCGCGTTGCAGAGCTTGATGGAGTCACGTATGTGAATGACTCCAAGGGTACCAACGTGGGCGCGGCCGATGCGGCGATCCGTGGATTGGGGCAGGATCACAACGTGATCCTCATCGCCGGGGGGCAGGGCAAGGGTGCGGAGTTTGCCAGTTTGGCAGGCTCCGTATCTGCCCATTGTAAGCACGTTGTGCTGCTCGGTGAGGCGGCACAGGAGTTGCGCCTGGCACTAAAAGACAGTGCGCCGGTAACTGTCGTGGAGTCGATGGAAGCGGCGGTCTCAGCAGCGGCTGATGTTGCAACCACAGGTGATACAGTTTTGTTGTCGCCTGCTTGTGCCAGTTTCGATATGTTTACCGGCTATGCCCAGCGCGGCGAAGTATTCAGCGCTGCAGTAGCAGCGCTGGTTGAAGCCGGGTCTGATCGGGTAAAAGGAGGTGGCGCGTGACGGCCGCGGCACAGAGCGCTGTCGTTCGCCCACTGCTTGACGTGGACAACGTACTCTTGCTGGCCGGCCTTGCATTGTTGATGGTGGGCCTTATTGCGATCGGGTCTGCGTCTATCGAATATGCCGAGTGGCACTTTGACAACCCCTGGCACCACACCCAGCGGCATCTGATTTATCTCGCTATTGCCGGCGTGGCCAGTGTGGTTGTCTATCGTATTCCCACTGAGTTCTGGCAGGACACCGCATGGATCTGGCTGTTTCTTGCCATGGCTCTGCTCATTCTTGTACTACTGCCCGGTATTGGTAAAAACGTAAACGGCAGTCAGCGCTGGTTGCCTCTGGGCCCATTCACACTGCAGCCATCGGAGCTCGCCAAGATGGCGTTAGTAATCTATCTGGCCAGTTATCTCGTGCGTCATGAGCATGAGGTTCGCAATGAGTGGCGGGGCTTTGGTACTCCCATGGCCGTACTGGCCGCGATGGCCCTGCTGCTGATGGCGGAACCGGATTTTGGTGCCACCGTGATTTGCGCAGGTACGGCGTTCGGCATGTTGTTTCTGGCAGGTGTTCAGTTGCGCCATTTTCTGCTGGTGCTGGGTGTTAGTTTTGTCGGCCTGGCGGGACTTATCTTCAGCGCGCCTTATCGGGTGGCGCGATTGACCGCGTATACCGACCCGTGGGCTGATCCGTTCGGCTCCGGTTTCCAGTTAGTTCAGTCGTTGATTGCTTTCGGTCGAGGCGAATTGATTGGCGTAGGCCTGGGCAACAGTATTCAGAAATTATTCTATCTGCCGGAAGCTCACACCGATTTTGTGTTTTCGATCTGGGCGGAAGAAACCGGCTTGTTGGGCGCGTTGCTGGTGATCGGGCTCTACGTTTTGCTAATAGGGCGAATCCTCTGGATTGGCCGGCGGGCGCTCGCGCTCAAAAATGATTTTGGTGCCTATCTGTGCTTCGGGGCTGCACTAATTTTCTCGGGGCAGGCATTTGTAAATATGGGAGTAAGCTCCGGCCTTCTACCGACCAAGGGTTTGACACTTCCATTTGTCAGCTACGGTGGCACGAGTCTTATCGTCTGTTGCTGCCTGTTGGCCCTGGTTTTGCGGGTAGAGCATGGCTTGCAGCAGCAAAAGAGGGGTGCGGCATGATGGCTGCGCCTTTAGTGTTGATGATGGCAGGTGGTACCGGTGGGCACGTTTATCCTGCGCTGGCTGTCGCCACGGAGCTGCGCAGCCGCGGTTATGCGGTGGAGTGGGTAGGCACCCGGCGTGGTCTCGAGTCGCGTGTTGTGCCCGCGGCAGGCATCAAGTTACATCATCTGGCAGTACGTGGTGTACGCGGTAAAAATTTCATCCACACGGTGCTGGGTATGTTTTTGTTGCTGTGGTCGCTGGTGCAGGCGTTTGTACTGGTGCTGCGACGTTCGCCCAGTTGTGTGGTGGGTATGGGCGGGTATGTCGCGGGTCCTGCAGGTATAGCGGCATGGTTGCTGCGTAAGCCTTTGTTGATTCATGAACAAAACGCTGTGGCGGGCACGACCAATCGCTTGCTCGCTGCGCGAGCCGATAAAGTGCTTGCTGGATTTCCCAATGCGTTTGCAGGCGATGTGCCGGTGCGCGTTGTGGGCAATCCGATACGTCAAGAACTCATTGTTGCAGCACGCGATAACCCCTGGAACTATCAGGCTGGCCGACCCATGCGCGTGCTGATTGTTGGCGGCAGTCTCGGTGCCAGGCCCTTGAACGAACTGGTGCCGGGTGCCGTGGCGGAAATACGGGCGTCTGCAAACGCGACGCCACTGGAGGTATGGCACCAGACCGGCGAAGCGCACTTGCAGGTAGTGCGTGATAGCTACGGTGTGCTGCTGGATGATGCGGTTAAAGTCACTGCTTTCATCGAAGATATGGCTGCAGCGTACTCGTGGGCAGATCTGGTGATATGTCGAGCCGGGGCATTGACCGTGTCGGAGTTGGCCATCATGGGTCGACCCGCTTTTCTCATACCGCTGCCCTATGCCATAGATGATCATCAGAGCGCGAATGCGCGTTCGCTCACTGAACGTGGCGGTGGTGTGCTGTTTCGCCAGTCGCAGCTGAACCAGTCACAGCTGGTGACGGCGTTGAACGAGATGCTGGCGTCACCTGAAACATTGCGAACAATGGCCGCTGCCGCTGCCGCCACTGCACTTCCTGATGCAACACGGGACGTATGTGATGACTGCGAGGCGTTGATAAATCATGAATGACATCAGCGCTTACCACGTTCCCGAAATGCGCCGTATACGCCATATCCACATGATTGGTATCGGTGGCTCTGGCATGAGTGGAATTGCCGAGGTGCTTGTGAACCTTGGCTACCATGTCGCTGGCTCTGATCTTCGTGCCAGCGCGGTCACGCGCCGGCTGGAAGGCAAAGGCATTGCGATTCACATTGGCCACCATGCGGACAACCTTGGTGATGCGAACGTGGTGGTTAGCTCCAGTGCTGTCGATGAATCGAACCCTGAGGTGGTTGCAGCACGCGAGGCACGTGTGCCTGTCGTGCCTCGCGCAGAGATGTTGGCAGAGCTAATGCGCTATCGCCACGGTATTGCGGTAGCAGGTACTCACGGCAAAACCACGACAACCAGTCTCATCGCCAGCATCTTTGGCGAGGCCGGACTGGATCCCACTTTTGTTATCGGCGGTCTGCTCAATAGCGCTGGCAGCAATGCGCAACTGGGTGCAAGTCGTTTCCTGATCGCCGAGGCCGATGAGAGCGACGCCTCGTTCCTGCACTTGCAGCCCATGGTTGCGGTAGTGACTAATATCGAAGCTGATCATATGGATACATACGGGGGCGATTTTGCTGTTCTACGGCGCACCTTCGTCGACTTCCTGCAGAACCTGCCATTCTATGGCGCCGCCGTGCTGTGTATCGATGATCCTGTGGTTGCAAGCCTTCTTCCTGACGTGACGCGCCAGGTGGTGACCTATGGCTTTGCCGATGACGCCGACTATCGTATTACCGGTCTGCATCGAGAGGGGGCGAAGACCACATTTGAGTGCGTCAGACCGGGCACTGCCACTGCGTTGGCGGTGTCGCTGAACATGCCCGGTTTGCACAACGTGCTGAATGCCACTGCAGCGATTGCGGTTGCCACGGACGAGGGTGTGGATGATGCGGCGATACAGCGTGGTCTGGCAACTTTTGCCGGCGTAGGCAGACGATTCACTGAGCTTGGAGCACTGACTTGTGCTGGCGGCTCGTTGACCCTGGTGGATGACTACGGACACCACCCGACAGAAGTGCGCGCCACATTGGACTCGGCCCAGCAGGTTTGGCCAGAGGCGCGCAAGATTATGGTGTATCAGCCCCATCGCTATTCCCGTACGCGAGATCTTTACGAGGACTTTGTTGCGGTGCTTTCGCAGTGCGATGTATTGATTCTGTTGGATGTTTATCCTGCCGGGGAGGCGCCTATTGCAGGGGCCGACAGTCGCAGCCTTGCCCGCAGTATTCGGCAGCGCGGCAATATTGAACCCATATTTGTCGAGAGTATCGACGAAGTGCCCGCAGTGCTGCGTGACATCGCGGTTGATGGCGACATCGTTATCACTCAGGGCGCTGGCAACATCGCTCGACTGGCGCAAATATTGAGTGAACTGTCGTCGCTGGAGGTGGTGTCTTGAGCTTCGAGACCTTGCGAGACACAGGCACTGTAGCAGTGTTACTGGGTGGAAAATCTGCCGAGAGAGAAATTTCTTTGCAAAGTGGAGCAACCATCGTAGAGGCGCTGAACAGTCGCGGCTACAACGTGAAAGAAGTAGATCCAGCCAGCGATCGCTGGTTGTCAGAACTTGGCGGTGTGGCGTTTGCATTCAATGCGCTGCACGGTCCGGGCGGTGAGGATGGCGTCATTCAGGGTGCACTGGAGGCAATGGGTGTGCCTTACACAGGCTCAGGCGTGCTGGGTTCTGCACTGGCCATGGACAAGGTCCGCAGTAAGCAGTTGTGGCAGGGGATCGGTGTCTCAACGGCGGCGTTCACCACATTGCATGCAGGTACCCGGTGGAGTGAAGAAATCGAGCGCCTTGGCAAGGTATTCGTCAAGCCTGCCTGCGAAGGCTCCAGCATCGGTATGACGCCGGCAGATACCGCTGCAGCGCTTGAGTCGGCCTGGCGCGAAGCATCGCGCTATGGCGGCAGTGTGATTGCGGAGCAGTTCATAGACGGGCCTGAATACACGGTATCGATTTTGGGCGATGAGGCGCTGCCCTCCATTTGCATGGAGACAGACAACGAGTTCTACGACTACGAGGCCAAGTATTTGTCTGATGACACGTCCTATCATTGCCCCAGTGGCCTGGGCGTTGAAGATGAGAGGCGTGTCGGCGAACTGGCTTTACAGGCTTTTCAGTCAGTTGGCTGCACCGTGTGGGGACGCGTCGACACGATGCGCGCAGCCGACGGCACCTTCTATGTGCTGGAAGTGAACACGATTCCCGGCATGACGTCGCACTCTTTGGTCCCGATGGCGGCACGTGCATCCGGCATGAGTATCGAGGCGTTGGTTGAACGCATTCTTGAGTTGAGCTGGGAGGCGCAAAATACAGATGCCTAGATTCCAGCTGCCGCTTACCTATTCGATACAGCGATTGCGACGCGAGACTCATGGCGCCACGCGTAAAGTGCGGCGCAAAGTTGAGGCCAAGCCCTCCTGGTTAGCGGCGATCAAGCAGTCGCTTTCTGTCTGGCTCAATCGGGGTTTGATTCTGGTGGCAGCAACGGTGGTCATTGCACTCGGAACACAAGCCTATCTCAAACTGCAGTCGATACCTGTGGAGCGAATCAGTGTTACAGGTACGTTGCAGCACACGCAAACCGAGGCGGTGCAAAAAATGGTACAGCCCGCGCTGCAGGGTGGTTTTCTGAATGCAGATTTAACGCTGTTGCGCGAGCAACTCGAAGCATTGCCCTGGATTTATGAAGCAACGGTGCGCCGGCGCTGGCCAAACGCGTTGGAGATCCATGTGGTGGAACAACTGCCGATCGCCCGCTGGGGTGAGGAAGGGTTCCTGAATCATGAGGCCGTGGTATTCCAGACAACGCGCGAAGGTAACTGGGATGCGCTGCCCTTGCTGCGAGGGGCGCAGAGTGACGCGCATGTATTGATGGCGCGGTATCAGCGACTTGAAGAGTTGTTGCAGCCTCTGGCCCTACAGGTAGCTGAGCTCTCGATTGATGAGCGCGGCCAGCTTGATGCGGTATTGGAAGGTGGTACGAAATTGAAGCTGGGCAACGAAGAGTTCGTTGAGAGAGTGCAGCGTTTTGTGGCGGTGTACCAGACCGAACTGGGGGCGCGCTCCGAGAATTTGGAGCGTGTGGATTTGCGTTACGAGACAGGTATGGCCGTTGTGTTCAGCGCGCCAGTGCAGGTAGCAGACCTCAGCATAATCAATAAGAAAGGGGAGTGAGACTGCCATGGGCAGCGGACAGGATAAGCGGATGATAGTGGGGCTGGATATTGGCACCTCGAAAGTTGTCGCCATTGTTGGGGAAGTCGGTGTCGACGGCGAAATCGAGGTTGTCGGTATCGGGTCCAACCCGTCCAAGGGTATGAAGAAAGGCGTTGTGGTCAATATCGAATCGACCGTCCAGTCGATTCAGCGTGCTATCGAGGAGGCCGAGTTGATGGCAGGCTGCCAGATTCACTCTGTATACGTCGGTATTGCCGGCAGCCATATTCGTAGCCTGAACTCACACGGCATCGTGGCGATTCGCGACAGAGAGGTGTATGCGCTCGACCTGGAGCGGGTGATTGATGCGGCGCAGGCCGTTGCGATACCTGCAGACCAGAAGGTGTTGCACATACTGCCACAGGAATACGTGATCGATAATCAGGAAGGCATTAAAGAGCCGATGGGTATGTCCGGCGTGCGGCTGGAAGCCAAAGTTCATCTGGTGACCTGCGCTGTCAATGCAGCCCAGAATATCGAGAAGTGTATTCGTCGCTGTGGCCTTGAGGTTGAAGAGATGATTCTGGAACAACTGGCTTCCAGCTACTCCGTGCTGACGGAAGACGAGCGTGAGCTGGGTGTGTGTCTGGTTGATGTCGGCGGAGGCACCACGGATATCGCGATCTTCACCGAAGGATCAATCCGCCATACCGGCGTGATTCCAATAGCGGGCGACCAGGTCACCAATGATATTGCCATGGCCCTGCGCACACCCACCCAGCACGCTGAAGAAATCAAGATCAAGTATGCCTGTGCGCTCACCCAGTTGGCTGGTGCGGACGAGACTATCAAGGTGCCCAGCGTAGGCGACAGACCGCCACGCGATCTGTCACGACAGGCGTTGGCAGAGGTGGTGGAGCCACGCTATGACGAGTTGTTCACACTGATCCAGGCCGAACTGCGGCGCAGCGGTTTCGAAGACATGATACCCGCGGGCATTGTTCTGACAGGTGGCACCTCGAAAATGGAAGGTGTGGTTGAGCTTGCTGAGGAGATTTTTCATATGCCGGTGAGAATCGGTTACCCGCAGACCATCAAGGGACTCACAGACATCATTCGCAACCCGATCTATGCCACGGGCGCCGGGTTGCTGCAGTACGGAATTACCCACGCCGACGACATTGGATCGACTGCGCGAGCCGCGAATACGGGCGAAAGCCTGTTCGGGCGCGTTAAAGCGTGGGTGCAGACTAATTTTTGATTGTTTTTAGAAGTAAAGCGTCGCGTGTAAGCGCGGCAATATCATAAAAAGGGGAGATACACCATGTTTGAACTGATCGATAACATTCCTGAAAACGCTGTCATCAAGGTAGTAGGCATCGGTGGAGGCGGCGGCAACGCGGTCAAACACATGATCGAAAACCTGGTCGAGGGCGTGGATTTTATCTGCGCCAATAC
>CALINF010000245.1 GCA_938045215.1 uncultured Halieaceae bacterium
TTACTCACTTTCATCATTCACTACCCACTATTCGCTTCCCATTAATACGCTCACGCCTGCCCACTTTCGCATCTCAGCAAGATGGCGCTAGCGGTGACTTGCCAGTGCAGTGATGGGGTCGAGGCGCGTCGCCCGCCAGGCGGGTAACAGACTGGCCAACAATCCCAAACCCAGGACGACCACCGTTGAAAGCGCCATGTCCTGCACCGCCAACGCCGGATACAGGGTTGATCCGACCGCCATCATCTCCATGCCCTGCGCCACTCCGGAAACGTCGATACCTGACTCCAGTGGTTTGATCGTAAGCCAGGCGAGTGTATTGCCCAGCAACAAGCCAATCAGCAGCAAGTAAACGCTCTCTGCCAGCAGCTGGAACACGATCATTCCAGGGCGCATGCCCAGCGCCTGCATCAAACCGATTTCACGCACGCGCTCAAAAACCGCCATCACCATGGTGTTCACCAAGCCGAAAGACAGGGCCAGGAATACCACGACCATAAACACCAGCGCGAAGCCGTCCTGTACCTCAAGCATGGAGCCGGTAAACGTGTCGAGCTGCGGCCAGGGCAATACCTCAGCATCCATCCCCGCCGAGTCCACAAGCTGCGTGTACCAGGCGCCGAGTAATCGATAGTCGTGCGACGTTGCGGCGATTTCAGTTACCGATTTACCAATCTTCAGCATCTCCTGAGTAGCGGTGCGCCCGGCATAGACAAACTGGTCTTCACTACCTTGAAGGCGAGCGGTGTAGATGCCCACAATTCTGGCGCCGCGGTCAGCCACATTGTTCGCCGGATCCTGAGACATCAGTACAATGCGCTTGCCCAGGTCTGTTTCCAGCCGTCGCGCCAGGCTGGCTCCGATGACCACGCCGCGATCATCGCTGTCGGTCAGAAACCGACCTTCTACAATAGATTCTGGTAGAGACCCCAACTCAGCCTCGGCAGCCGGATCGATGCCCAATAAAACAACACCGCGGCTGTCACGCTCACTCGCGACCACGGCCGGCACGCGCACCCGTGCAGCCCAGGCCTCAATCGGCGGCGCAGACAACGCCGTCAGCAATCTGCCTGAAGGCATAGGCAGACGATTGGCAACACTTGGATCACGTCGGTAATCCACATGATGGATCTGTACCTCTCCAGGCAACAGGTTAAGACTGTTCAGAATGACCTGGTCGGTCATACCGCGCATCATGGCTGTCATGAAAATCATGGCCCATACACCCACAGACACTGCGGCCACCATGATCAGTGTGCGTCGATAATTGCGCCAGAGATTTCGCCAGGCGAGTTTGAATGCTGTATTCGCGACGCTCATCACACGGCCCTCATAGCCGCAACCGGAAGCAACCGGTACAACCGCAGCGCTGGATACACGGCAGCCAGCAAGGCAAATATAAACACGATCACAGGCCCCCACAGTAGTGAGAGCACACTGACCTCCGGATACATACGATCGGGCAGATTGAACCGTGCCGCCATCTCTTCCATACCGGGATAATAAAAGCCCACGACACTGAGATAGCCCGCTAGCGCAGCCCCCACCAAAATACCCAACACCAGTCCTAACAACGACATAAGCAGGGTTTCTATGCCGACCAAACGAGCGAGCTTACCGGGGCTCATGCCCAACGCCAGCATCACACCAAACTCGCGCGTTCGCTCAAGCACCGACATCAGTTGCGTGTTAAGAACACTAAACGCAACCAGTACAATCAGCACGGCATACATAAACCAGGCACTGGCCATGTCTGAGGCGATCGCCTGCCGCAACCCCGGCTGCAGTGCATCCCAGTCGCGCACGGCAAGTTCACTTTGATCAGCTACCAAAGCACGCATCTGCGCCGCTATCGCGGGCGCCGTATCGATATGTTGCGCTCGAATCACTACCGCGTGGCCGTGATCTCCCATCGCAAACACCTGTTGAAACCAGGTGAGTGGCACCTGTGCTACGCCGCGATCGGCTTCGTCGAATCCTGTGGCCACTATGCCAACCACTGTGGCCACTGCAGCAGCAAAGGATCCGTCCAGACCGCTACCCAGAAAAGTCAGTTCATCACCCAAACCAACCTTTAGATTCTCTGCCAACACCTTACCGATAACGATTTCATCCTGCGCGCCCGGCGACAGGTACCGACCCTCCTTGACCAGGCCCGGAAAACTCGACACACCCGGCTCAAAAGTGGGTTCAACCCCTGATATCTGTATGCCGAATGAGCGCTCGTTGCTGGATGCGAGCGCAAACGCTACCGCTCTTGCAGCGGCCGCCTCGACGCCGTTCTGCGCTCGTACCCGCGCCGCAAGAGCCTGCACATCTGGCACATTCTGGCGCATTTTTTGCTCGTCAAGATACTTCACATGCTGAATCTGAACGTGTCCGGTAAACGCGTTCAAGGTGTTGTCGATCATCATCGTGTAGGAGCCCAGCTGCAGTGAAATCAAAAACACCAACAAGGTATTGCAAAACACCATCGCGCCCACCGTTAGCCAGGTTCGGCGGGAATGGCGCCATAGATTACGCCAGGCAAGGCGCCAGGTAACATTCACTGGCGTGGGTTTCTCAGGTTAGACAGCGTAAACACATTGGCAGGCAGGTCGACGTCAAACTCAACCTCAAGTGTGTGCAGCTCTGTCCATTCGTCCGCTTTACCTTCTTGCGTCATACGCATGACACTTGCCACCGCACGACCCGACAGCTGCTTAATTTCCAGCGCCTTGAGCGTCTTAACCAACTCATCATCCTGATCCCAAAACTGCTGCTCCAGCAGCACCCAGTCATCGCGGATCTGGAATACCTCCCTGCCCCACACGACAGCGGCCTCCTCGTGTGGAATGGATTCAATCACATACACGTTGAAACCATCTTGCTCACGCGTCTCGACAAGAGTGTGATCATATTGATCGATAATATCGGTGTTTTTGCTGATGTCCTTGTTCGAGAAATCACTGCCCATCCAGTTCTGGCTCATCATCGACGACGGCACCTTAATCACGCGATTGATCTTGGGGGTGTAGGTCCACATATTACCGTCGACAGACAAGGTGCCGTTGCCAGAGTCCTTGCGTGGCTGAGTGACCCGCACCAGGGTTTTCTTGTCTCCTGCCGTCCAGCCCCGCATAGTCATACTGCGTTTCCACGCGGGTCGGTTGATCGCCATGGTCATGACTGAGTAGGATGTCTGGCCGCGGTAATGATCCATCGCGCGCTGAATCAGGTCACGCGCAGAGACGTCCTGCGCGTGTGCCGGCAGGTGCAGCAGTGTTGCAATCATGGCGATGATCAGTGTGCGCATTTAGTGGCCTCTCGCGTCCATTGCTTTACCCCTATCATACCGCCAGAGATCGACAGCGTCAGTGACCAGTTTTGACGAGGTCTGAATACCCAAATTGGGGGTATAAAGAGAAACAGGAGCACCGCGGATCGATCACCACACCACAAGGAGAGTCACTATTTTTTTTCTGCACCGATCTCTGGCAAGCCTGATGGTGATCACGCTGTACATGCTCGTCGCAGGCTGTGCCCAGAGCAATGATACCGCGCGCTTTGAACGGTATCTTGATCGTCTCGCCAGACCACTCTCTACAGATGTGCCGGTGATCGACGAACCAGCGCGACTCCAACCACCCACCGTCGCACAACTCCAGATTGCCATGACACCAGGCAAACTGGACGCGCTGGATTTCCTGTCGCTGTCGGGCTGTCAGCTGCAAGTCACGTTGGGGAAGCGCAATAGTAGCCTGGGCAAGTTTGCGCCACCCTCGCAGCGGCTGCTGCTTGAGCTGGAATATCTGCAGTTTGCGCCAGCGTGCATCGAATACATGCGCAGCCAGAATGAAACCGAGATCGCGCTTCTGCTTGAGTCCACTCAGGCTGACAAGTTGGCGCAGCTGCCCGCACGCATCTTCAATGCCACACTGGGCTCACAGGAGTTTCGTGCCTTCTGGAAACGACCGACACACCTTGGTGACTATCCTCGCGAAACCAGTTCCGCTGTCATCACCGCACTGGAGGCCATCAATACTCATGCGCTGCGCTGGCTGTCGGGTGACTTTACTGCAAACAACAGAGAGTTCGAGCTTTTGCTTAGCGAGATAGCGCGTGGCGACGGTGGCGCGCTGGCATTGGCTCTGTCGCGTCAGGAACAATGGTTGGACGCCGCCAATACCATGCTGCAGGCTAAACGCAACGAAGGTGGATTCTGCGACAGCGGCCTCAAACCTGCCTCTGCCACTATCTTTGAAAACGTGGTACGCAAGTACTTCATCGGCGACATTCAGCCCGTGGCGGCTGCTCTGGGCCGGCGCCAACATCAGTTGATGCCTGCTGTAGAAGCGCTCGAAGAGACCTTGTCCCGAGCACTCCCGCCTGACTACCGCAAGTGGCGCACAATGCGACATGAAGCACTCACGCAGACTGCTGCTGCACCACGTCGGCACGTGGAACAGGTGAAAGCCTTGCTGGATCCTTGCCTTGCGCTATGAGTCTCCCACAGCAGGAGCCCGGAACAGTCACACAGGTCGGATAGAGCACGTGCCAATGCAGGCAGCTATTCTGTACACTAGCCATCTGAGACCGATACCATCGACAGAACAAGACTGAACCGGAGACCGCCCAATATGACTCTGAACCCGAGCAAACTACTGCGAACATTTACTATCGCTGCAGCCCTACTGACAACCCTGGCAGCCTGTACCAGCGGCCCCCCCAAGCCCGATGTGGACTACAAAAGAGACTACGATTTCCGTCAAGCCCGGAATTTGGCCTTCTATAGTGAGTCTGGCGATGTGTCCGGGGACAACCCTATGCAGCTCAGTGACATGCAGAAGAATCGAGTCAACGAGGCGCTGGAGAATGCCCTCGTTTACAGAGGATTTACATTCGTCTCCGACCCCAGCCAGGCGGATCTGCTGGTCAGTTGGCACCTGGTGACGCAGAATAAAACTGACGTGCGCACCTATAGCAGCCCTTCCTATGGCGGGTACTACGGCGGCTACGGCGGTTACAATCGCCACAGTATGTATAACTGCTGGAACTGCGCACCTACACGCACCGAAGTCTCGGTTAAAAACTACACGCAGGGCTCTTTCATCGTGGACATGATCGACCCCAAATTAAAACAGTCAGTTTGGCGCGCCGTGACCCAATCCAAACTTAAAGGGAAAGTAGAAGAAGATCAGGGAAAATACAACGAGGCCGCCACAGCCATTTTTGTTGCGTTCCCGCCCTACTAACGCACTAACTTGAAGCAGAACGAAAAGCTGCATGGTGCCTGCCGTGCAGTTGCAGTTATCCGCCCGTAGCTCAGCTGGGTGGAGCCGTAAAAAAACTGCGCAGCAGTTTTAGGCGGAACGACCAACATTTATAATGTTGGGCCGGCCCCGAAGGGGAGCGCGACCAGCGCGCTATCCACCGGCGGACTGCGAGAAGGCCGAGGTGTAACAAGG
>CALINF010000246.1 GCA_938045215.1 uncultured Halieaceae bacterium
CTGACGCAAATCCTGGATTTTCTGCGCACGTTGAAACAGGAAAAAAAGCTGGGTCGCCAGCGCCGCCTGCTTGCGGTTGCTGTAGAATTTTTCCAGGAACGGATTGTCCTGAGCGTCTTCCAGCAGAGTCTGGTAATTGAAGGTACTGGCCATACGCTTGGCGAGCGTGGTTTTGCCGACACCAATTGGGCCTTCTATCGCTATATAGGCGGGCGGTGTCCGTCCTTTGAGGTCGACATTGATAGTCGGGACGTCTGGATTCAAGACTGCTTCTCCACGTGTACTGCATTCTCCATATCCAGACTTAGGCCGGTGAGCTCGAGTGTTCCCTCACAGGCAGCTAGTAATGTACCAAGATCTTCCCCGCCCGGCAGCACCATTTTTCCGTTGCATAGATCCAGTAGCGGCTGCAGCACAAAGAGACGCTCGTGCATACGCGGATGCGGTATCGTGAGGGCGCTGCTTACGCAGGTGAGCTCACCGTAGAGCAAAATATCCAGATCCAGCGTTCTAGCGCCCCAGCGCACCTCACGCTCGCGTCCCTGCGCTGCTTCGATTGCCTGCAGGGTCTTCAGTAATTCCAGAGGCGGCAGGGTTGTATCGAGCCGCAGCACGGCGTTTAGGTAATCTGGCTGCTTGCCCGGCCCGACAGCGGCGCTGCGATAAACTCGTGAGCAAGCTAGCACAGTACAGTCTGCCTGATCTGCGAGCGCGTCTGTCGCCTGCCTGAGCTGGCTGGCGGGGTCGTTTAGATTAGAACCCAGTCCGATATAGGCGCTGGTCACGAGGAGGCAGGCGGCCTGCGTGTGCGAGATCGTCGCTTGCGCTGATTCGACTCGCCGGCACCAGCCTGGCTGAGGCGCTCCTCCAGTGAGAGAGTCTGGAAATCGGTCCAGAAATCGCCAAGTTCGCCGGTGTCCTCACCCGCTTCCTCACGCAACAACAGGAAGTCGTAAGCTGCTCGAAAGCGTCGATGATCCACCAGCTCGGCGGCTCTTCGACCCTTGGTTCTTTCCAGTCGTGACTGGAACTCCCAGATCTCGCGCATGGGAATGCTGAAGCGCTTGGGTATTGAAAGCGTCTGCACAGCCTCGGACATTACGTCCTGTCCGGCGTTATTGATTGCCACTTGCAGCGGTTCACCGTGCCCTCGATGTTGCTCGGCCTTAACACGCACGGCTGGCCACAGCAGGGCGGCCAGGATGAAAGCGGGAGTGACCGGCTTGCCATCAAGAATACGGGTGTCGGTATTGCGCATAGCCGCCTGCACCAGCCTGCGCGCCTGAGCATCGCGTCGTATCTTTTTGTTACTGGCCGGAGCCAGATACTGCAGCAGATCGAACTCCAGCAGCAGTTCCAGCGTGCGTTGTGCATAGCCTGCCATAAAGAGTTTGAGAAACTCATCAAACAGGCGAGCCGCAGGAATCTCCGCCAGCAGGGGGGCGCAGCCCGCGATAGCATTTTGTGTTTTGTCCTCGATCGAGAAATCGAGCTTGGCGGCAAAGCGCATCACCCTCAGCATGCGTACGGGATCTTCCCGATAGCGCTGCGCCGGATCACCGATAATGCAGATGTTGTGTCGCTTGAGATCGGCTACGCCGTGTACATGATCGTACACCTCGAAGGTGCCTGAGTCGTAGTACAAGGCATTGACGGTGAGGTCGCGCCGCACGGCATCCTCTTCCAGCGTGCCAAACACATTGTCACGCAATAGCAGCCCTTTGTCGGACTGACGTGAGTGCGCTGATTTGTCGCGTGTGGAGGTGTCTTCAGAGTCGTGGTGTCCGCGGAAGGTCGTGACTTCAATAATTTCGCGACCAAATCGAACATGTACGATTCTAAAACGTCGACCGATTATGCGTGAGTTGCGAAATACACCGTTTACCTCCTCCGGCGTAGCATCAGTAGCAACGTCAAAGTCCTTGGGGTGTCCCCCCAGCATCAGGTCGCGCACAGCGCCACCGACGAGATAGGCCTTGAAGCCTTGATTTCGCAGGCGTGACATAACCTTGAGAGCGCTGTCGCTGATATTTTTGCGCGAAATCGTATGCTCGTCGCGAGGTATAACCTTCAAACTGGAACGTGCCTTTATCGATAGAAAATCAGGCTGAGAGTCTATCACAGCATGCGCTGGAAACTGCGGGTTGGGTGTAAACCAGGGTGTGTTTTCAACACGGCAGTAAGTTGATGGGGAAACAGCGTTTCCCCATCCAGGTCTCACTGAGAGTTTTATTGTTATTTCTGGGTGCTGTTATTGTTGTTGTGCGGTCGAGTCGAAAATGGAAATAAATGAGGGGAAGAAGTCTTCCCCATCCAGGTCCATAGTGAGTATCTTATTGTTATTGCAGCAGATTTTTATTTTTATTGTTGTAGCTGCGCGGATAAATGCATGTGACGTGCCAGACCACTGAAATAGCAATAAAAACAACAGGTTAGGTTTTTTCGGCACAATCGTAGCGATGGGTAACAAACGCAGGTGTTACCGATATACTCTGGTTTTTGTAACGCAGGCGGCCGCGGGTAACGCTCAGGATGAGGCTTTTTTCGCTCGAGCGGTGCGAGAGCCCGCCTTTTTGCGCGGGATTTCAAAACGCTGGCGACGCTCCCAAAGGCACTTGCGGCTGATACCCAGTTTCTGCGCAAGCTCTGTTTCGCTCATTGAGTCCTGGTGCTCAAGAACAAAGCGCTGGAAATAGTCTTCCAGTGACAGGTCTTCCGCCGGGTCGGTGTTGGTGGGCGTGCGCGGTATTGATGTCACACCGATGCCATCGCCTCCGCGTAGCCGGTTGATATTGACCAGCTCCAGGTCAATACCCAGGGCCTCATTGTCGATTTCTGTGCCGTGCGACAGCACAACAGCTCTCTCTATCGCGTGCTCCAGCTCGCGTACATTACCGGGCCATTGATAGGTAGTGATGGCCTGAATGGCGCGTGGCGACAGCGTCATGCCCTCGCGGTTCAACTGGGCTGCGTGTCGGGTGACCATACTCTCTGCGAGATGGAGAATGTCCTTGCCACGCTCGCGCAGGGGCGGCAGTGATAATCGCAATACGTTGATGCGATAGTAGAGATCCTGGCGAAACTGGCCTTCCGCTGCCAGTGTCCGCAGGTTGCGATGTGTGGCGCAGATCAGTCGTACATCCACCTTGCGCGAATGTACTGAGCCAATACGCCGAATCTCTCCCTCCTGGATAAAACGCAGCAAGCGCGCCTGCGCCTCCATCGGTAGTTCGCCAATTTCGTCCAGAAACAGGGTGCCGCCGTCCGCCGCTTCTATCAGCCCCATCCGACTGGCGTTGGCGCCCGTGAAAGCGCCTTTTTCATAGCCAAACAACTCCGATTCAATGAGCGTATCGGGAATTGCGGCGCAGTTAACGGAGATCAATGTCTTGTCGGCACGCCGGCTGTGTTGATGAACGCTCTTGGCAACCAGCTCCTTGCCGGTGCCAGTCTCACCCAATACCAGCACGGTAGACTCGGTGGGGCTGACCCTTTCGATCTGATCGAATAGTGTGTGCATGGCAGGGCAGTTACCGATAATACCGGTGATAGCAGCCTGGCCGGTCGCATGCTTGTTGGGAGTTTGACTTGTATCCTCGGCCTGGGGAACCGGGTGGTCTGCGATTATTCGCTGCACTGCTGCAACCATATCGCTGTGGTCGAACGGCTTGGCGATGTAGTCCACGGCGCCCATGCGCATGGAATCCACGGCTGAGCGCAGGCTGGCGTAGCTGGTCATGATGAGCACCGGTACCTCACCTGCCTTCTTGATCAGGTCGGTACCGGGTGCGCCGGGTAGGCGTAAGTCACTGATTATTAGGTCAAACTCAGAGAGTCTGTGCTTGTTTTCCGCCTCTTGCACCGAGCCGGCCTCTGCCACGCCAAAGCCATTGCGATCGAGCAACCGGCACAGCGCGGTACGAATAACCGATTCATCTTCAACCACAAGAACCTGGTGCACAAGTGTTACCTCTTTGTCGGCGAGAGAAACAACATAACCTGAGTTTGATCATTTTTCCAGCAAAAACAGGCGCTTGGCATGTAACTGACGTTACACATCGAAAGTGTCACCGTAACTGCCCAGAGGTAAACTCAGTATCATGCGTGTGCCGGAAGCCGATACCTCATCAAGTGGACTGCTCACGTGAATGGTCCCGTGCATGTCTTCCATGATGCTATAGACCAATGACAGCCCAAGCCCTGTGCCCTGGCCGGGCTCTTTGGTTGTGAAGAACGGCTCAAACACCTTGTCGACCAACTCGGCCGGGATACCAGTGCCCTGGTCATCCAGGTGGATAGTGACCCGCGCCCCCGTGATTAGTGCGGACACGGTAATGGTGCCGCGCGCTGGACTGGCATCGCGCGCATTCGACAGCAGGTTGATAAACACTTGTAGTAATCGCTGCGAATCGGCCTCAACCACCAGCTCACGGTCAAGGTTGTTAACGAACTGGACGGATTTGGCTTGCGAATCCAGGTTCAGCAGGTGTGTTGCTTCATCTACACAATCGGCGAGATTGCACGGGCCAATATCAAGATTGCCAGAGCCGGAACCCACATGGGAGAAATTGACCAGCGACTCTACTATGCGGCTTACCCGCTCAGTTTGTTTGAGGATGTCGCGGGATGTCTCGCGAATGTCGTCCATATTGGTTTCATAGTCCAGGTTCTGCGCAAGGCAGGCGATACCGGTGATCGGGTTGCCGATCTCGTGAGCAACTCCCGCTGCGAGTCGGCCGATAGATGCCAGCCTTTCGCTATGCAACAGCTCGTCCTGCAGGCGCTCCAAATCCGTGATGTCCTCAACCAGGATCAGCCGGTCTCCGCCGCCGGGCGTAGACGAGCTTGCCCGGTGCAGACTTACCCACTGGGACTCCCCTGATTCCCGCACGACTTCGCGCTTGCTGACAGGTTCTGTTTGTAGATTCAGGCAGGCAAAAACGATACTGCGCCAGGGCATCGGTACTGCGTCGAGGCTCGATCCGATGACCCGGTTGGCCTCGATCCCGGTGATGCTTTCCATGCTGGTATTCCACAGGAGAATTTCTCCATCACCAGCCAGAGAGCAGACGCCTACCGGTAAGTTTTGCAGGGTGTCGCGATAATGCCGTCGCAAACCGTCAAGATCTGCCGCCAGTCCGGTGAACTGTCCCTGGGCTCTGTCCAGTCGCCTTTCCAGCAGCGCATAATCTTCGCCACTGCTGCCTTCTGTTTCGGGCTCAAAGGGTAGTTGTGTACCTACGATACGAAACGCTACTGCCGGTCCCAGCAATGCCGCCAGATTTGCCTCAATGCGGTTGCGCAACCGGCGCAAGGCATAAGGGCGCGACTCTTTGTCATCAAACTGTAGCTGTGTCAACGCCCGATTCAGTTCTGAGCGCGCTGTTTTAGCGCCAAGTGCTGGTGCCAGCCTGTCCACGATCTCACTGGCTTCGCTGATATTCAGTGTTCGCCGCGTCATGCGGCTGCGCTCATCCATTGAGCAAATCTCGGCGGCAATGCGTTCATCGTCACCCGCCTGTGTGACGAATGACAGCACAACTATTGCTGCTGCATTGCAGCCAAGCGCAATCATGCTCAATGCCACCCACCGTCCGATGCTGGTATCAGCCAGATGCGCACTAAATCCTTGCAGCCAGGCCCACTGGAATTCGCCAAGCACTGGTAGCAAGATGGCAATACACCAGATCAGCAGGCCGACACACAGGCCACTCATCATGCCGATGCGGTTGGCGCGCTGCCAGTACGCAGTGGCGACAAGGCCCGGTAGAAACTGCATAACCCCCGCGAAGGCGATCATCCCGAGATGAGTCAGGCTGTGTTTACCGCTCAGGGCACTAAAAAACCCGTAACCTGCGAGAATCAACACGGTGATCAGTGAGCGCCGCAACCATTTCAGTTGTGCGTAGAGACTTTGATCGCTATTGATTTGCAGCACTCTACGGGGCAATACCAGATGGTTGAGGCACATGTTGGCCAATGCCAGCGTGGAAACAATGATGGTCGCGCTGGCCGCCGACAATCCGGCGACAAACGCAGCACCGGCAATCAGGCGCGAATCCAGCGCAAGACCGATGCCTATTGCGGTGTACTCAACCGGCAGACCCTGCTGCAGGCGAATGCCGACCCACAGGATCGGGAGAATCGGGATGCTGAGCAGCAGTAGATAAAGTGGCAGTCCCCAGCTGGCAACGTGCAGGTCCTGGCTCTCAATGTTCTCCGCGAAGGCCATGTGAAAGATATGGGGCATGCAGATGGCTCCTGCAAAGAACATCAATAACAGCGAGCGGGCTGAATCCCCTGACAGTTGACTGTCCAGAATTTGCTGGCCCGCACTGTTGCTAGCCAGCCAGGCTTGTAAGCCGGCAAAGTCTCCAAACACCTGCTGTACCGATACAACCATCACCACCATCAATGCAGCCAGCTTCACCAGAGACTCAAACGCGATTGCCGTGACGAGTCCGGTATTGCGGTTTGGCGAAGAGACGTTGCGGGTACCGAATAGAATGGCAAACGCGATGATTGTGATACAGAAAATGAGCGCCAGACCGTCCTTTCGATCCCCCTGGGATAGGGCGCTCGCGGTATCACCGGTCAGGAAATGAGCGCTATCTGCCACAGCCTGAATCTGCAGCGCAAACAGTGGCATCACGGCAAGACACATTGCCAGAGTCACGGCAGCACCGATCCACTGGCTGCGGAATCTGAACGCCAGAACGTCCGCTAAAGAGGCAAGTCGATAGATTCTACACAGGCGTAAGATTGGCAGCAGCAATAAGGTGGCCAGCACAAACATCAGGACGACACCCAGATAGTAAAGAAGATAGCTGAAGCCAAAGCGCTGAGCGATGTTGAATATGCCATTGGTGCCCATGGCACCTGCGAATACACCCAGCGAGAGCACGTAGGTGGCGGGATGGCGGGTGATGCGCTCAGAAATACTGCTGCGGTCGGCAAGGTAGGCCACCAGAAACAGTATTGACAGATAAATGACGATCGCAATGAGCGTCTGCTCGGGGCTAAAGCTCATCAGGAAGTCTCGAGCGTTGATTCCAGTAGGTCGCGACGATGACCAGCAGCCAGAGCAGGAATGGTCGGTACCACGTGGTGTCGCCGTCCAGTATCCAGCTATCCACCGTGGGGTAGAAGATAAACAGAAGGCCGGCTATGAAGAGCAGAGCCCGATTGATATACATGGTGGTGTGATCCTCGGCGGCAGGTCCGGGAAGTACGAGCGCTGATACTACGCAAGCGGCTAGTGTCGGTAAAGCTTCGCAGGCAGGTCGGCGCTTATTTCTACGGTGTATCGTCAGCCATCAAAACCCGGTCTATGGACCAGTGTCGGATGGCAAAATCGACAATGGCAGTCACTGTCTTGGCCGCTTGCGGCGGGCTGGGCTGGTTCAGAAATCCCAGTGCCTCGCGCAGGTTTACCGAGGCTTTATCGGCCGCGAGTGCAGGAGCATGATTTTGCTTGCTGAGCTTTTGGCCATCATTACCCAGTAGCACCGGTATATGTGCGTAGTGCGGGGAAGTGCTGCCCAGTTTATCCATTAAGTACAGCTGGCGTGGCGTGGAGTCCAGCAAATCAGCGCCTCGAACGACGTGCGTAATCTTTTGGTGCGTGTCATCAACGGCAGCTGCCAACTGGTAGGCGGGCAGCTTGTCTTTGCGCTGCACGACAAAATCGTGGATGGTGTTTCCCAGATCGTATTTGCAACTGCCCTGGATGCCGTCGATGAATTTAATGCGCGTATCCGGTGGCACCATCACACGCAGTGCTCGGGGAGCGCTTACAGACGACTGTCGCGGCTCGCACCGTCCGTTGCAGCTGCCATTGGCCCCCAGCGTTGCACGGGTGCAGTCACAGTGAAACAGTAGACCGGCCGCTTCCAGTTTGGTCAGCGCTTGTTGGTAGGCGGCTGTGCGGGTGCTCTGCCAAAGAATGGTCTCATTCCAATACAGGCCGTGTTGTTGAAGGCTGTCCAGGATGAGCCGTGCGGCGCCGGCTTGTTCTCTAGGTGGATCGATATCATCAATGCGGACCAGCCAGGTGCCCTGATGATGACGGGCATCCAGAAAGCTGGCCAGTGCGGCAACGAGGGAGCCCATATGCAGTGGGCCTGTAGGGGAGGGAGCGAATCGCCCCCGGTAGGTCGGCGCGAGTTCAGCCATTCACAGCTAACTCGGCTGGATCAACCCATTTCCTGCCTTTCCTTGATTTCATCGAGCGTTTTGCAATCGATGCACAACGTAGCCGTAGGCCGCGCTTCAAGGCGCTTGATGCCGATCTCAACACCACAGGCGTCACAGAATCCGTAGTCGTCCTGCTCGATGCGCTCCACGGTGCCGTCAATTTTCTTGATCAGCTTGCGCTCGCGGTCACGGGTTCGCAGCTCCAGGCTGAACTCTTCTTCCTGGGTTGCGCGGTCAGCGGGATCGGGAAAGTTGGCTGCTTCGTCTTTCATATGAGAGACAGTGCGATCAACTTCCTGCATGAGCTCTGACTTCCAGTTCAGCAGAATCTGCTTGAAATGCGCGCGCTGCGCTTCGTTCATGTACTGCTCGCCGCGCTTGGGCTTGTAAGGTTCGAAAGCCTTGAACTCGGTGGAGGTGGAAGCCTTCCTAGCCGCGGTAGCTTTCTTGGCTGGCGCTTTCTTCTTGGCGGCTGGCTTCTTTGATGCTGCTTTGGTTGGCATGGTCAGTTTCCCATACGTCATGACTTGTGAGGCTCGGATTACGCGTCGCGCGCGCAACCCCTATATCGAGAGGGCGGTGAAATTACCAGATATCCAGCACCTGTGCCAGCAAAAAATCCATGTTTTTGCGGCGATGGTTTATCGCCGCACTGCAGTTGTTACACTACGCGCTTGCGCGCGGATAGGGTGGTCATCACCGGAGCACACATGATCTCTTGTGTAGCGCGCGCCACGCAAGGATATGGTATGGATTTCCCCCCACTGATAACAGGTAAGCTGCTGCGGCGCTACAAGCGCTTTCTGGCTGATGTAGAGCTAGACGATGGCGAGCTCATCACAGTGCATTGTCCCAATACGGGTGCCATGACAGGCTGCGCCGAGCCCGGTAGCGCGGTGTGGCTTTCAGTAAGTGACTCGCCAACGCGCAAATATCCCCACACCTGGGAGCTGGTCGATACCCCCCATGGGATGGCTTGCATTCACTCCGCCCGGGCGAACGCCGTGGTGGCTGAGGCTTTCGATGCAGGCTTGATTACGGGCTTTTCCACATTGGACGAATTGCGCCGCGAGGTGAAGTACGGCACCGGCAGTCGCGCCGATCTTGTGCTGGTGACGGGTGGAAGTGAGGTCTTTGTGGAGGTGAAGTCGGTGACGCTGTGCCTGGACGGTGGACAGGGTGTCTTTCCCGACGCGGTCAGCGAGCGCGGGCGCAAACACCTGCAGGAATTGCAAACGCTGAGTGAGGCAGGTACGCGCGCAATGATGTTTTTCTGTGTACTGCATGCCGGCATCTCGCGGGTGAGCGCTGCCGGTGACATCGATCCGCACTATCGGCAGGCCCTGCGCGAGGCAATGGCTGCAGGCGTTGAAGTCCAGGCGTGGCGTGCCGACATTTCTCCAAAGCAGATGAGTCTTACCCAGCAGCTGCCTTTTACGCTGGACCCTGTCTGAGTGGCGCGCAGACCATGCCTGACTCGGGGGGCTCAGTCGATAAGGATATCGTCATCTTCAATTGTGTAGTCGACGCCTGTTAGCGACTCGCCCACGCATGGGCCTGCCACACACTGGCCGGTATCGGACAGAAATTCGGCCCCGTGGCGCTGGCAGGCCAGAATCAGACCGCCGCCGCTGGCCACAGATCCACCCATGGGGTCCAGCGTCTCCCTCGAGTGAGGGCATTCGTTTTCATAGACATAGAGCTTGCCGGCTCGCATTACTGCGAGCAGTTGTCGGTGCCCTGCGTTCAGTGAACAGGAAGTCCCGTTGGGAATCGCGGATAATTTGCCAATGCGGTGCATAAGATGTCCTGATGCGACTGTTCGCGGTAGGATTGTGCCAAACACTGACGCAGAGCATAGCAGGGCATGGGCGGGCTTTCACAAACCACTGCAGCACCTTTAACGACCGATCAGTTACTGGGGCTTGATGACAGTCACCTGGATTCGCTGGCGGGCGGGCATCGGTTGCAAAAGGCGGCCGCGAATGCGTTCGCAGCGTTGTGCGAAGACGCGCGCAAGGCGGGCTTTGAGCCTGCCATCGCCAGTAGTTACCGATCTTTTGACCGCCAGCTCGCTATTTTCAATGCCAAGGCCTCTGGTGCCAGAATCGTACATGATGATGACGGAGCGATAGTTGTGATGGAGGCTCTGTCTCCTGTGCAACAGTTACACGCCATACTGCGCTTCTCGGCTTTACCGGGTACGTCTCGGCATCACTGGGGCACCGATCTGGATATCTACGATTTAAAGGCCGTGCCGGTAGATTATGCCGTGCAACTAACGCCTCAGGAGGTATCGACCGGTGGTGTATTCGACCCGTTTCACTGCTGGCTGGATGAGCGTATTGCGTTGGAGCAGTCGCATGGCTTCTTTCGGCCGTATGCGCTGGATCGCGGAGGTGTGTCGCCTGAGCGTTGGCATTTGAGCTACGCGCCATTGTCGCGCAGCTGCGACAGGCGGCTAGACGCCGCTATGTTGCGCGAGGTCTGGCAGGCAATGCCTGGTGGTGCTGAGCTTGCGTTGCAGGATCTGGTGAGCGCTGAGTTGGACAACCTGCTAGAGCGGTATGTGAGGATACCCGCGGACTGGTGTCCGCGGGGTTAGGCAGAACTCATCAGGAGATGGCTTTAGCCTGATCGTGCAGTTCACCATAGTGGTTCCAGTAGTCTTTCTCAGCGGCGGCAATAACTTTTAGAGCCTCAGCGCGACCGTAGACAAAATCGACTTTAACGTTCACATCCTTTCCGGGCTGCATTTTGTAGGTAGAGAAATAGTGCTGAAGCCGCTCGATCTTGATGGCTGGCAGGTCAGCAATGTCCATGACATCTCCCCAGATGTTGTCACCCTCAAGTATGGCGATGATCTTGTCATCGGCTTCGCCGCCGTCAATCATCTGAATACCACCCACGACCCGCGCGTTCAGCACGATGTCGGCGCGGGTAATGTGCCGTTCTGAGAACACGCAAATATCCAGCGGGTCGCCATCAGCCACGTCTACGTCAGGGCAGCGTTTGGCCACTTCTTCGGCACAGTAAGTGCGTGGAATAAAGCCGTACAGGGCGGGGGGGCTGGAGGTAGTGCGCTGGGGGCGATCTACCATCAGAAAGCCGGATGCTTTGTCCAGCTCGTATTTCACCACGTCATCGGGGGTCATCTCGATATAGACCTGGACGATGTCCTTGGGCATTTCTTCGGAATGGGTATGTAAGCCGTGCCAGGGGTGACGGCGCCAGCGGTTGAAATCGCGATTACTGTACATGGAGGTTACCTCGAAGTTGCTTCACTACGGAGGCGCGCATTGTACAGGCAAAGGTGGTCAAAATCTCGCCTGATTGGGGCAAATATTGCCGACTTTGCCCCGCTTTGGACTAAAGTCGACTACAGTTTGAAGCTCGTCTTCAATTTCTTTTCAACGGCTATGTTCTTAAGTTTCACATAGCGCGGCATGCCATTGCGGTACTCGGGATAGGCCTCACCGACAATCAGCGGGGCCAGGTACTCGCGGGCGGCCTCGGTAATACCGAAACCATCCCTGGTGATGTAATGACGCGGCATCTTCTTTTCCCGATTTGCTACCTGGTCCAGTGGCGCCTCACCGATGGACCAGCGGTAGCGTTTGCCCTTGCCACGCACAATACACGGCATAATGGCTGTCTTGCCCTGCAGGGCCATTTCAACCGCGGCTTCGCCCAGTCCATAGGCCTGCTCTACGTCCGTCAGTGAGGCGATATGCCGGGCGGAACGCTGCAGGTAGTCGGCCACTGCCCAGTGGTACTTGTAACCCAGTTCGTCCTTGATCATCTGTGCCAGGGTAGGCGCCAGGCCACCCAGTTGGGAGTGACCGAAGGCATCCTTGTGGCCGGA
>CALINF010000247.1 GCA_938045215.1 uncultured Halieaceae bacterium
CGCACCTATCGCACCTTTGTAGAGGGCATACAGCCACACGGCGAATTGACACGCCTGCTCGATACTGAGCTGGAGGTAATCGACCTGCCGCAGCACGGAGTGATTCTTACCGACTATCTGGCAGAACTGTTGCATATCCGCATTGGCGATATGCTGACCATTGAAGTGCTGGAAGGCAGCCGTCCCACAGTAGAGATACCTATGGTCGGCACTGCCAAACAGTATATGGGTGTCAATGCCTACATGCAGCGCCAGGCCTTGAATCAGATGATGAACGAGGCCGATGTCATCTCTGGCGCCCTGTTGCGAGTGGATGACCGCTACCGACCGCAGATTTACAAGGAGCTCAAAGGCATGCCGCGGGTTGCTGGTGTGGTGGAAAAAACCGCTGCGATTAAAACATTCTACGAAACTATGGCCGAAACAATCCTGTTCTTTACCTTTATCACCACTTTACTGGGTGGCATTATCGCCTTCGGCGTGGTCTACAATAGCCTGCGCATAGCGCTGTCGGAACGCAACCGTGAACTGGCCAGCCTGCGAGTGTTGGGCTTTGAGCGCAGTGAAGTGGCCTACATACTGCTGGGCGAACTGGGTTTTCTCACCCTGGCCGCTATTCCACTGGGCATGCTGTTTGGGTATGGCTTGTGTGCCTATATGGCCTATGCCTTCGATACCGATTTATATCGCATTCCCTTGATGCTGGGCCTGAATGTGTACGCCTTTGCCGCTCTGGTCGTCATTGTTTCGTTTGTCATTTCAGCCATTATGATATCGCGCAACCTGGTCCATCTCGATTTAGTGGCCGTACTCAAATCCAAGGATTAACGTGATGCGTATTCCATTGTCTGAACATCCAGCCGTTATTGCTATCGCCGTCCTGGTTATTGGTTTGCTGGTATGGGGTTTTTGGCCACAACCGATAGCGATAGAACCCGTAGTGGTCCAGCGTGCACCCCTGACCATTACCATTGAAGAGGAAGGTCGCAGTCGCGTTATCGACCGCTACGTTATATCCGCCCCTGTGGCTGGCGTGGCTTGTCGCGTGCAACTGGATGTAGGCGACCCGGTGCAGCAGGGCGAGGTGTTGCTGGGAATTACACCATTGAAATCCCAGGTGCTGGATTCCCGCAGTCGGGCCCAGGCCATCGCTGCGGTGGCAGCGGCACAATCGGCCCTGGCGGCGGCAAAAGAGCAGGCCAGCGCCACTGATGCTGCCGCTCGGCTTGCCACGACTGAGCTGCAGAGATTGCAGCCACTGGCGCTAAAAGGTCTGGCCTCTAAGGTTGAGCTCGATAGAGCCGAAACTACAGTACTAACCAGCGCAGCGGAAAAACGCTCGGCAACTTTTAATGTGCAGGTAGCCAACTATGAACTGCAGGCCGCTAAAAGCGTACTGGAGTACAGCGCGGACACCAGGGGCGAGCCGGCGGTACGCGTACCGGTAATATCACCTATTACGGGAAAAATTCTAAAAGTTCTGCGTGAGTGCGAGGGCCCCGTTGAAACTGGCGATCCACTGCTGGAAGTGGGCGATCCTACAGCGCTGGAAGTGGAAGTTGATGTGTTATCTGCCGATGCGGTACAGATCAAACCAGGCATGCAGGTGCGCTTTGAACGCTGGGGTGGAGACCAGCCGCTACTAGGCGTGGTACGCATGGTGGAGCCGGTCGGTTTCACCAAGTTTTCCGCGCTAGGTGTAGAGGAACAACGCGTACTAATCATCTCCGATTTTACATCGCCCGCTGAGGACTGGCAGCGTTTGGGTGATGGTTATCGCGTAGAAGCGAAGTTTGTGCTGTGGCGTGAGGAAAATGTTCTGCAGGTGCCGGCCAGCAGCGTGTTTCGGTATGGTGATGGCTGGGCAGTATTTGTTGTCGATGGCCAACGCGCGCAGCGCCGCGAGGTTGCCATAGGGCAACGCAATGGGCTGGTGGCGCAGATCAGTGCAGGCCTTGATGAGGGTGACACGGTTATCAATCACCCCAGTGACGAAGTCGAAGATGGCGTGCGCGTCGAGTCGCGCTAGCTTCGTTAAATAGTAGCGCAACGACCACACCTTGCTGAGCAAGTAGACCTTCAATTTCTTGGTGACTAAGTTTGAGTCGGTGGCGATTGTAGAAATTACAGCCTGGGGAACGGCGGCGGCTTCTCCAAACGTCAACATTATGGATTTTAGTTCCAGAGCATTTTCGTGTGTGCATACATATTCTGCAAATCCACCCCAGTTGTTCCATAGATCTCCGAACACTTCATCTCCTGGCCGGTATAGCTGGGTTAGCAAACATCTGTTTGAAACACTGGAAGAGATTCAGGAATAAGCAACGAACTGGCTTTGGTTTTACAATTACGAACGGCCACACAAAGCCAACGGTGGTAGACCACCACTGATGGCGGCTTAATCTCTACTTTTAACGTCGATTAAAAATGGGAGGATTACCGTACCAGTTAACACCCATATACCTAAAGGGAACTAAGAACTGTAGCCAGCCACGTAAGTGCCAGAAAACAGGGCAACAAAGTCTTACAATACCGCATTATTCCATTCAATCAACGGCTTCAGGCTTGATTGATTCTTCGTAAATACCCGCTTATTCTCAAACTCAACTCCGCGCCAACACCCAGCGATGCACCTCACTCGGCCCGTCATAAATCCTGAAGGCTCGAATATCCCGATAAATCCGCTCAATTACGGTATCGGTACAAATGCCCTTCGCCCCCAGCACCTGCATTGAGCGATCCACTACTCTGCCCAGGGCTTCGGAGCAATGCACTTTACACATACTGGTTTCGGTCTGGGCTTTATCACCCTGGTCGAGTAGCCAGCAGCCGTGCCAGGTCATGAGCCGTGATGTTTGCAGGTCAATCTTGTTGTCGGCGAGCTGAAAGCCGATGCCCTGGTGTTCGATAATGGCTTTG
>CALINF010000248.1 GCA_938045215.1 uncultured Halieaceae bacterium
GGGGGTTTGTACCGCGCTTGCTCACAAAGCGACTGGTCTGTGCGGCGATATCGTACAGGTAGAGCCCCGGCTTAATGTCGTATTCGGTGTTCAGTAGCGATGAGCCATCACGCTTGCGCAATGCCAGGGTTTCACCGTCAGCCGATGCTGCCAGTTCAGTGTATTGCCCTTTGGTCAAGTTCAGCACACGTGACTTGCCGCCGCGTGAGCTAACGCGGTGAAGAGTGCTGAGGTTCTGGTCGTTCCAGCGCAGAAAGTAGAGGCTCTTGCTGTCTGGGCTCCACACCGGCGAGTAGTCAAATCCGGCGTCACGGTCGGAGGTGAGGCGTTTGGGCACATCTTCGCCGCGCTTTACGTACAGTTCACCCAGTGACTCGAAAACGATCGCCGATCCATCGGGTGCGCGCTGCGCAAAGCGCACCATGCGAGTATTGAACTGCTCCGGCGCAACGTCCACCTCGAACTGAATGGGTGGGTAGATCGATCGCGTATCGCGCACGCGAAAAGGAATCTCGATGACTTCGCCCGAATCCACCGTTAGTTTCCAGATTTTACCCTGCGCCCAGAATACGATGTGTTGGCTGTCGGGCGTCCAGTCCATGTTGGCGTATAACCCGTGCACCGCCCATGTCTCTTGCATGTCTGGATCCAGCGCATTGAACACCATGGTCTCCTCGCCAGTCGCCAGGTCCATCACGAAGAGGCGAGAGTGCGCGCGCACGCGCTTAACATAGGCCAGTCGCTTGCCATCAGGTGATGGCGTGGGTCGCACCGCGCCGCCAGGACCACCAGCCACTGTCTCGATACTGCCGTCCTCCAGATTAACCTTGCGAATCTGGAAGATTTCCTTGTTGGTGTCCTGGTGGTAAATGAAGGTGTCACCCGATGTGGTGTTGCGGCTGAAATAGATGGATTTTCCATTCGGGGAGAACATGGGTTCACCCTGTTCCTTCTGGAACGTATCACTGGGGCGTTCTACCACCAGCTGTCCCTGCTGATCTTTGCCACCTGCAACGTGATACAGCCAGATTTCTCCAGTGCCCAGCGAACGCGATGTGGTGAAGTGCTTGCGCGCTGCGATGTACTGGCCGTCAGGGCTCCACGTCGGGTTGTTCAACAGTCGGAAGTCTTCATAGGTTAACTGTCGTGCCTCGCCCGACTCCAACGATTGAATCCAGATGTTGTCGCCGCCGGCGCGGTCGGAAGTAAAGGCTATCTGCGTGCCATCGGGGCTGAAACGAGGTTGCATGTCCCAACCATGGCCGGATGTGACAGGCGTGGCGTCGCCGCCGGTCATCGGAATACTGTAGATGTCGCCAAGCAGGTCAAAGACTATGGTACTGCCATCGGGAGAAACGTCCAGGCTGAGCCATGTGCCCTCAGTAACATCGAGGTTTGCGGTGATCGGGTTGCTGCTGAAGCTCGGTTGGGTGACATCCCAAACAGGCGACTCATCGTCAGTTGTACTTTGTGCGAATAAGGGGATACTCATAAACGCTGTCAGGCACAGCGTCAGTATTTTTTGGAAGGGCATTGAAGTTCCTGCTAGTGAGTTGCTGTTGGTGTAATGCCACGCAGGAGTACCCTGTAAACGTACTCGTCGTCACTGCTGTGATCCGCGCAGCATGTGATGCGTATTCTACAATGTAGGAAAGCGACTGCACACCGGCTTATCCGCCTATCGACCTAAACGCAACAGAGGAATAACCATGAAACGACAGACATTCTCATCTAGGCTGGCGGCCATATGCCTTTCGCTCTTGCTGCCCGGCTATGCTCTGGCCCAACCGGCCGTAGGCGATCCGGCTCCAGACTTCACCTTGCAGGGATCGGATGGCAACACCTACTCGCTTGCCGACTTCAAGGGCAAGCAAGCCGTGGTGGTGGCTTGGTTTCCTCGCGCGTTTACCTCGGGCTGTACCGTTGAGTGTAAATCGCTTGCTGAAAACGGCGACAAGATCAGGCAGTTTGATGTGAGCTATTTTATGGCCAGTACGGACCCGCTGGAAAAGAATCAGGCGTTTGCCGAGGAAACCGAGGCAGACTTCCCACTGCTGAGTGACCCTGATGGAACGGCTGCCAAAGCTTATGGTGTGTACGCCATGGGTGGCTACGCGAAGCGTCATACTTTTTATATCAGCAAGGACGGTACTGTGCTCAAGGTCGATACCGCTGTGAAGCCCAAAACTTCAGCTGAAGATATGATAGCCAATCTTGCTGAGTTGGGTGTTGCGAAGCGTTAGCGACAGCTTGAAAAACGCCAGAGTGGCGCTCCTGCACTCTGGTTCCTCATGCTCCCCTGACTCTAGGGAGCCATAAATTGCACGATGCGCTTCGTGGTTTCGTCCGGGAACATATGGAAGGCCGCCACGTGTGACCCCCAGGCACCTTTCCACGCCAAATCGGGGTGAGACAGATCTACCGGCGGAGCAATCCAATAGGTGACGTGTGGGTTATCTTCGGCCAGTTCGTTCGCGTAATCGATAATCGTAACCGGATCTTCCGGATCCTGAATTAGCAGGATAGGCAGGGTCAGTGATTTAGCGATCGATAAGGCCTGTTGTCCACCCGAGGGCAGGCCATGGAATGTTGTGGCTGCCCAGGCTGCTGGCGCAAAAAACCAGGCGGGCAGGGCGGTCTCTACGGTGGCGCCACGCTGCACGGCTGAATGTGTGTCCAGAAGCGGGTCGAGCAAAATCAATCCATCCACTGGAGCACCCTTGCCCGCAGCGTGAATGATCGTTGCGCCGCCCATAGAAATGCCCATGGCAAACACGGGTTTACCGGGGTTACGGCTCCTCGCCCAATTGATTGCCGCGATCGCATCCGCAGATTCGGTACGCCCATACTGCAAACCATGTTCATCACCATCTGATGTACCGTGATTGCGTAAATCGATAGCCACAACAGAGATACCGTTTTTAACCATTCCTGCGTAGAAGTCCAGGCTGCTGAAAAAGGTACTATGGCGACCCGACCCGGCACCGTGGATGAAAACCAGAACTGCCTTCGAATTGTCAGCCGGCATCCACCAGCCATCCAGTTTCAGGTCTTCCTGAGCGGGAGTTAGCAGAATGTTTTCATAATTCAGCCCAACATCTGAGGGCCGTTCCACCAGATTGATACGATCGGCAGCAGTGACCTGCTGCGGCACATAGGCAAGCGATAGATAGCCGTACCCGGCGAAAACTACGAGCAGCAGGGCAGACAGTATTCTGGATAGGCGCACAGGACTTTACCGGGCTAAAAGTTAAGGCGCAGTGTATCTAGACTCATTTGCCAACGTCTACAGTCGATGCAGTAAGGAGCGGCTGCACCGCGATTGATTCACGCAGCCTGCGCCAGGACAACTCGAATCAATTGTATAGAGCGCTAAAAGTCGCGGGAGAACTTGTGCTTGAAGGTAAACTGCACGCGGTAGTCGTCTCCTTCAGCGCCACTCACATCTTTGAGCTCGCCGTACAGCAGTTCCGCTCCGATCAATAGTTCGGGGTAGGGTGTGTACAGAATATTGGTACTGGCATAGATGCTCTCGTCAAATTCCTGCCCGGACTGCTGATTACGTGGGTCGGCGTCGTTCATGGAGAACCCTGCTGATGAGCTCCACTGGTTGGACCAGTAGTGATCCCAGTAGGCGGTTACGCCCAGTATGGGTACTGCCTCTGCCTGGAAGTCTTCGGGTGCCAGGTTGACACCACCATCGTTCATAAAACTGGCAATGCCTTCGCCGTAGACAACGCCCAGCTTCAATTGATCGCGCTCCAGCAGGTTGATGGCGCCGGTGAGGTTTATGCCCCAGCCCGTGTCATCGCCATTAGGTCTGTTGCCCGGCTCATTACGGGTTTCAAATTCGAGTTTGCGTATGACACCGGCCAGTTGGTAATGCCCCCAATCTCCCTCGTTGCGCCAGTGCGCCGTCAGATCCGGCAGGCTGGTTTTCGCTGTGGCGTTTCCGTCGAACTCAGGTGAGAGATCGCCGAAAATACCGGTATTGAAACTGCCATTGGGCTCTTCCAGCGCAACCGCTGCCTGATTGTTGTTGCCAGTCCAGGTGTAGCGCAACTGCGGGTTACGATTGAACACCATGCCCGAAGGTCCCCACCAGTCCACGACATTCGGGAAAATAGAAATATCCATGAAGTTTGAGTTGGTCTGTCCAAATCCCAGACCGCCCACTTCCACCCAAGCGTGTCGGAGGTTGAACTTGGTATCGCCGGCATCGGAACCTGTGCCGAACATGTCAAATTCAAACCACGTCTTTACGTCGCCCACAGGCGTGGGCACTAAGGCGCGCAGGCCCATCGCGGTTTGCTTAACGCTGAACACCGTATTACCGTCATCGCCAAACGGTTCGCCCTGGGTAGGTATGGTGGACGGCCGCAGCGTAGACTCCCAGGTGGGATCCACACGGTTGAAGTCGTAAATGGCGTCCAGCTGCAAGTGGCCGTATAGATTGAGGTCTACCTGCGCGGGAGCCAATGGTTGCTGGATGTTGGGTTCCTCAGACTGTTCAACGGTGGCCAGTTGTTCTTGCTTGACCTGAACAGACGGTGCTCCGGTCTTGAGTTGCTGCAGTTCGGCTTCCATCGTCTGCAGCATGCGTTGTTGCTGCTCCATCATGGATTTTTGCTTGGCCAATTGCTCTTCCAGCACTCTGATACGCTCCGAATCGGTCGCGGCATTCACGGGCAGCGTCAAAACGGCGGCAGCGACTGCCACTCCCAGCAGCGTGTAGCGTTCCCTGATCATGTAGTTCCCCAGTATCCAATATGAACAAAACTATGTTTGGACAAGTATAAGCCAGTATGGAGAATGTGGCTCCCCTCAGCGACCGGCGATAACCAGTGTTTTCACTGACAACACTCAAGCAGCTATTCAGGCTGGCGCTGCCCATGGTGGTGTCCCAGGGGGCTTTTGCGATCATGATGTTTACCGATCGCTTCTTTCTCTCGCGCATCAGCCCAACGCATATTGCAGCATCGCTGGGTGGCGGCGTCACCTTTTTTGTCAGCGCGGCACTGTTTACCGGCATCATGTCATATGCCAACGCATTGGTGGCCCAGTACTACGGCGCGGGCGAGCTGCGAAAATGCCCACAGGTGGTGACGCAGGGCATTCTGATGGCTGTGTTGTGCCAGCCGCTGCTGCTGCTGGTGACACTGCTCATGGGCAACATCTTTGCCTACATGGATCACGATCCTGCCCAAGTGGTGCTAGAGCAGCAGTACTACTATGTACTGATGGCCGGATCGATCCTGGTATTGATCAAAATTTGTTTTGCCTCGTACTTTTCCGGTATTGCCAACCCCCGGGTGGTGATGATCGCCGATGTTGTCGGCGTAATGCTAAACATTCCGCTGAGTTATGTGCTGATCTTTGGCAAACTGGGAATGCCCGAGCTGGGCATTGTGGGTGCCGCTCTGGGCACCGTTACCGCAACCTTGCTCACGATCAGTGTGTATCTGGTTTTTTACTTTAATGCGATCCACCGTGCACGTTTCTATGTGCTGGAGTCTTTTCACTACAACTCCGGCATCTTCAAGCGGTATATCAGATTGGGTCTTCCCTCTGCACTGGAAGTGTTTATCGGAGCGGCAACGTTTAATTTTTTCCTGTTGCTGTTCCAGGGCTTTGGTGTCAACGAAGGTGCAGCGATGGCCATTGTTTTCAACTGGGATATGCTGTCTTTTGTGCCTCTGGTGGGCTTGAACATTGCCGTTATGAGCATGATCGGCCGCTCGGTGGGTGCAGGTGATTTGTCCCAGGCCAACAAGGTGATCTCTTCAGGCCTCATTATCGGCCTCAGCTACTCGGGTGTGATGGGTTTGTTGTTCATTATCTATCGCGTCGACCTGGTGTCTGTTTTTGCAACGCCGGGCGCAGATTTCTCACCGATCATCCTGTTGGGTAGCCAGATGATGATTGGTATGGCGACCTATGTGATGGCAGATGCGGTCATTCTTGTGTGCAGTGGCACGCTGCGTGGCGCAGGTGATACCCGTTGGCTGATGACAACATCGATATCCATCCACGTGCTGATGCTGGTTATTCAGTATGTTCTTATCAAGTGGGTCGATGTGGGGCCATTAACCAGTTGGTGGGTGTTTGTTGTCACCTTGATGTCATTGTCAGTAGCCTATTTCAGCCGT
>CALINF010000249.1 GCA_938045215.1 uncultured Halieaceae bacterium
GAAACCACACCACCTGTGACGAAAACATAACGCGTCATGAAAAGCCTTTATCTACGCTGTAGTTCTGGACATACAGATCTCGATGATTTCAACCCAAGAGAGCGCTCTACGCCGACTCGAGACCTGTAAAAAGATGGGAAATCAGACTAACAGAAAGGCCCCGGGAGCTCAATCAGAACTGGCAACGGAATTTCGTTCCCAATGCAGTTTCCAACCCCGGTTACCGGGCTCTGTGAGCGAATCAGAACACTCCCAAAGACCCCCGATAGAAACGATTTGGTCTCCCCTCTTGAGCAAGGGTATACGATCGCGCCACCAGGGCGGGATTCCACTCTCCTGCAGCCATTGCTTGAGGCTGACACTGTGAGCTCGCCCATCAGGACGGCAGCGTTCGCCTCCGCGTCGAAAGTCGATCATCAACTCGCCCGCCACAGCGATAGCGTTGTCATTGTCTGCATCGCATTCAGCAGTCAGACCTACCCGGCCGACCCCGGCGATCTCGATCCACTGATCTGGAAGCATGGATTGAGGATCAGGGGTAACCCAGTCTTTCGCAGGCGCCAGAAATACGCCATCACGATAGCGTCGCAGCGTGAAAATGCGGGTGGTCAGGACCGGGGCCGCATTGTCAGCAGCGGCAAACAACTGCCTGACGAACTCCACCAGCGCGGACTCGTCGGGCATCTGCAGTCCCCTCTCACGTAACCAGCGGCGCACCACCTGGCGCGCGCTCGCAGGCGTCCTGCAAGTCAGGCTCGCCACGCGAAATCCAGGATCGCGCATGATCGTATATACCGTGTCCAGTGGCTCATCACCACCTTCGAGCTCTTGTGCCGCTTCGCCCAAATGACGCGCTGCACGCGTAACCGTTTGACGATACTCTGGCCAGCGCTCCGCTAACTGGGGTAGCACCTGCCCTCGCAAATAGTTACGGTCCAGCTGCTCGTCCCTGTTTGATGGATCTTCAACCCAGTCAAGCTGGCACCGACGCGCATAGTCGACCAGTTGGGCTCGAGACCATACCAATAGAGGGCGCTCGAGCCGCCCGCGACCCAACTCACGTGATGCGGGCATGGCGGCTAGGCCCTGCAAACCAGCGCCACGCAGCAACCTCAGCAAAAAGGTTTCGACCTGGTCATCCTGATGGTGCCCCATGAACAGAATGTCTCCCGCCTCCAGCAGGGATTCAAACGCTGCATACCGGGCTCGCCGCGCGGCGGCCTCGGGACCATCACCATCATCAATGACATCCACCACTGGCTCCACCAGATCGACTCCCCACGCGTGGCAAACTTCGCGACAATGCCGCTGCCATGACGCGGATGGCGCCTGCAACTGGTGATTAACATGAACAGCAGTCAGCCTTGGAGTCGACTGCGGGTGAGCGCGACAGAATTCGTTAAGCAAGTGCAGGAGCACCGTGGAATCACAGCCTCCACTGAACGCCACATACCAGCGACGCGCAGCCGCAAGCGGCTGCAAAAAATCAGTAAGAGAGTCGGGACTGAGGGCTTGTTCTGGCATCGTCCGGGCGTCTATCCCGGTGGTAAATCGGGCTAATTGCCGTACGACATCAAACGCGCATAGCGCTTGTTCAGCATATCTTCCAGCGGCAGGCTTTCAAGCTGGTCCAATTGCTCAATGATATGCGACCTGATGCGCTCCGCCATCAGTTCAGGGTTGCGATGAGCACCACCGAGAGGCTATTCAATGGTAGCGTCGACAATACCCAGATCCTGTAGAATCGTAGAGGTAACCCCCATAGCCTGCGCCGCGTCCGGGGCATTCTCCGAGCTCTTCCAGATTATGTTGGCACACCCCTCGGGTGAGATAACAAAATAGGTGGAGTATTCAAGCATCGCCAGATGATCCCCAACACCAATACCCAGTGCACCACCTGAACTACCCTCGCCGATGACAATGCATACAATCGGCGTCGCCAGCCGAGACATCACTGCCAGATTCTGGGCAATAGACTCGCTGATACCACGTTCTTCCGAGTCGATACCAGGATATGCTCCCGGGGTGTCAATCAAGGTCACTACAGGCATCTTGAAGCGCTCCGCCATCTCCATCAATCGTAACGCCTTGCGATACCCTTCCGGTTTGGGCATGCCAAAATTACGCAGCACCTTGTCTTTCACCGCTCGACCTTTTTCCTGCCCGATGACCATCACGGGGCGATCGTCCAGTCGTGCAACCCCGCCGACGATAGCTCTGTCATCGCCGAAATGTCTGTCGCCATGCAGTTCATCGAACTCACTGAAAATGCGCGGAATGTAGTCGAGGCTGTAGGGGCGCAGCGGGTGACGGGCTACTTTTACAATATCCCAGGCGCTGAGGTTTGAGTAAATCTTCTCGGTCAGCTTGGTACTCTTCTGTTTCAGGGTGTCGATTTCCTGGCTGATATTAATTTCAGCATCGGATCCCACCAACTGCAGCTCTTCGATCTTAACTTCAAGCTCAGCAATGGGTTGTTCGAAATCGAGATAATTGGGGTTCATGGGCGTGACAACTCGCTAATGAGATGGCCCACAGTGTACAAAAATATGTTGCGCGCTACCAATAAGCGCAGGAACTAACTGTCGGCCTTTTTGAGGGGAGGCGACTAGCCTCCCACAAGACTTATCATGACGCCCGCCGCTACCGCCGAGCCGATCACACCGGCCACGTTGGGGCCCATCGCATGCATCAGCAGAAAGTTATGTGGATTGGACTCCAGACCGACCTTGTTACTTACACGTGCCGCCATGGGCACTGCTGACACCCCGGCTGAGCCAATCAACGGATTGATCGGCGTACTACCAAAACGATTCATTAACTTGGCGATCAGGACACCGGCGGCGGTTCCAATTGCAAACGCAACGATACCAAGGCTCAAAATTCCCAATGTGTTGAGATCGAGGAACTTGTCTGCCACCAGCTTGGAGCCGACCGAGAGACCCAGAAATATCGTCGTGATATTGATCAACGCATTCTGGGCAGTGTCACTCAGCCGATCCACCACTCCAGACTCCTTCATGAGATTGCCCAGACAGAACATGCCCAGCAGCGGAGCGGCAGCTGGAAGTAGCAGCGCAACCAGAATCAACAGTAACAATGGGAACACGATTTTCTCACGCCGCGATACCGGTCTTAACTGCACCATCTCGATCTTACGCTCAGCCTCAGTGGTCAACGCTCGCATAATGGGTGGTTGAATCATCGGCACGAGCGCCATGTAGGAATACGCAGCTACTGCTATCGGGCCTAAAAGATCGGGGGCGAGCATACTGGACACATAGATGGCGGTAGGGCCATCAGCGCCGCCGATAATGCCAATAGCCGCCGCATCGGCCAGAGAAAAGTCCATCCATCCTATCGATGTCATGCCCACGGCACCCAATACAGTCGCAAAGATACCAAATTGTGCTGCCGCACCCAGAAACAGGGTTTTGGGATTAGCCAATAATGGGCCGAAATCTGTCATGGCACCCACTCCCATGAAGATCACCAGGGGCGCGATACCACTGGCGATTGCTACGGAGTAAAAGTTATAGAGTATTCCGTTGGTGTAGCCCGCATCGGCGACAAGGTGCTCCGCCAGCAGTCGGGTTGACGCGTCTGAGTGCGCATAGGCCCCCACCAGACCCTTGATTGAATCCTCTGCCGATGACTGCAGCACCGATGCCAGCTCAGTCAATAACTGTACATCTCCTGCATGCAGGGCATTTTCGAACGCTGAATAGGCCAGGCCAGCACCCGGAATATTGGCAAGAATGCCACCAAAACCAATGGGCACCAGTAGAAGAGGTTCGAAGCGCTTTTTAATCGCAAGAAACAGCAAACCCAGACCAATAACAATCATCAGGCACTGGCCTGACGTCATCTGGGCCAGACCTGAACTCGCCCATAGCTGCAGAAGGTTATTCATACGATCAGGCGAACGTCACGAGCACATCGCCAACCGATACCGAATCGCCGACCGCAACCTCTACACTGACTATCTCGCCATCGTGCGGCGCGCGCACCTCGGTTTCCATCTTCATCGCCTCAAGAATCAAAATAACATCTCCCGCGGCCACGCTCTCACCAGCCGCCACATGCACGGCAAAAATATTTCCGGCCAGGGGTGCCGGCAGGGGCTCTCCACTGCTTGATCCGCCCCCCTCCCCTGCAACCGCAGGTGCTGTTGCAGGCGTACCTCCCGAAGCGCTGGTAATGTTGTCGATATGCCCACCTTGCGCTACATCTACGACATATTGCTTGCCGTTAACCGTTACCGTGTAGGTGGCAGCGCCATCCTCCGGGGTAGGCGCGCTGGCTGACGCAGCCTCAGCGGCTGTCGGCGCCACCTTCAACCCAGGAGCCGGCTCGAATGCCGCGGGATTACCACGGTTTTCCATAAACTTAAGTCCGATCTGTGGAAACAGGGCATAGGTCAGCACATCATCTACCTCACCGTCACCCGCTGTCAGCTTTACACCTTTCTCCTGCGCCAGCGCGTGCAGCTCTTCAGTCAACGACTGCATCTCCGGTGCCAGCAGATCGGCGGGGCGGCACGTGACAGGTTCTTCACCTTGTAGCACCCGCGCGCGCAGATCCTTGTTCACAGGAGCGGGGGTCGCACCGTACTCACCACGCAATACACCGGCAGTTTCCTTGGAGATCGACTTGTAGCGCTCTCCAGTCAACACATTGATGACCGATTGGGTACCTACTATCTGTGATGTGGGAGTCACGAGCGGAATATAGCCTAAGTCTTCGCGTACGCGGGGAATCTCCTCAAGCACCTCATCCATCTTATCCGCAGCGCCCTGCTCTTTTAGCTGACTTTCCATGTTAGTCAGCATACCGCCAGGCACCTGAGCCAACAGAATACGAGCATCCACACCACGCAGCGACCCTTCGAACGACTGGTACTTCTTGCGCACACCGCGGAAGTAAGTGGCGATCTCATCAAGCCTGGCAATATTGAGACCGGTGTCACGCTCAGTACCTTCGAGAATGGCTACCACCGTCTCGGTAGGCGAATGCCCATACGTCATCGACATAGACGAGATAGAGGTGTCTACATTGTCTATCCCTGCTTCTACACATTTGAGTATCGTGGCCGTCGACAACCCGGTGGTCGCGTGGCAATGCAGGTGGATGGGGATACTGCAGGACTCCTTGAGACGCTTGACCAGCTGATGGCCAACGTAGGGACGCAAGAGGCCGGCCATATCCTTGATCGCAATTGAATCAGCACCCATATCCTCGATTCGCTTGCCCTGCTCCACCCAGGTCTCAATATTGTGTACGGGGCTGAGGGTATACGAGATAGTGCCCTGGGCATGCTTACCCACCTGTTTGACTGCCCGCAGAGCAACATCAATATTGCGCATGTCATTCATCGCATCAAACACTCTAAACACATCAATGCCATTGACCGCCGCTCGTTCGACAAACTTGGCGACCACATCGTCGGCGTAGTGACGATAGCCCAGTATATTCTGGCCCCTGAACAGCATCTGCTGCGGCGTTTTGGGCATGACTTTCTTGAGTTCGCGTATACGCTCCCAGGGGTCTTCACCCAGATACCGTATACAGGCATCGAAGGTGGCTCCGCCCCAGGACTCCAACGACCAGAAACCCACATCATCCAGTGCCGCTGCAATAGGTAACATATCGTCCAGCCGCAGCCGTGTTGCAAACAGGGACTGATGCGCATCTCGCAAAACTACGTCTGTAATGCCTAGCGGCTTGTTCGCATCCTGCATGGAAAACGTCCTCGTGGTTTATGTCGTCGTGTTGGCCTGGCCAACAGCTATTGGTCGCAAATACGGTTAAAGGGGATTAGCGCGTGCGATGTTGATGCACTGCGGCCGAAATCACGGCGACCAGTTCCTCGTCCTGCTCGACGGGTGCGGTCTTGCGAGAAGCTCGACGAACCGGCAGTGGCTCTGGGAACAAGCGATTGACCGTTGTTGACATAACTGTCGTGCACACAACCAGCAGCGCTAAAAACACCACCACGCTGCCCATGCCATACAGCATTAACTCCAGACCCTGCGCTACGATATCGCTCTGCATCGCCATTACCCTGTCGTGCCAATTCCACCCATCATCCGCCTAGTGTAGATCAGGTGCGCCCCGACACGCTATTCCCGCATGCACGAATCTGCGAGCCGGGGGGCACTATTCACAGGTGCAACGGCGTCTATACACTCTATAATGCGCACTCACACCACCAATGAACCGGATTTATCAATGCGCCTGATGCTTGCCCCGATGGAGGGCGTCATCGATCACACCATGCGTGAACTGCTCAGCGAACTGGGCGGCATGGACCGCTGTGTCACTGAATTTGTCCGCGTCAGCGAGGCCCTTCTGCCTGCACGGGTATTTCGCAGACTCTGCCCGGAACTGGGCAGCGGTGGCAAAACCGCCTCAGGGGTACCCGTCTACTTGCAGCTGCTGGGTGGGCAGCCAACACCAATGGCTGAGAATGCCGCACGGGCGGCTGAACTCGGCGCTCCCGGCATTGATCTTAACTTCGGCTGCCCCGCCAAAACGGTCAATCGATCCGATGGCGGCTCTATCATTTTGCGCGAGCCTCAGCGCGTACACGACATTACCGCAGCAGTTCGCGCCGCTGTGCCTGAAAACATTCCCGTCACGGTGAAGATTAGATTGGGCTTTGAAGACCAATCCACGTTTTTGGATGTTGTTCAGGGAATCGCTGAAGCCAACGCGACCGAGCTGACTATCCACGCCCGCACAAAAAAACACGGCTATCGAGCACCGGCATACTGGGAAGAAATTGCGCGAGCACGCAGCACAGTCTCACTGCCCATTATCGCCAATGGCGAGATCTGGTCACCGGGTGATGCGCTGCGATGTCGTCAGCAAAGCCAGTGTCAGGACCTGATGCTGGGCAGAGGCGCTCTGTGCCGGCCTGATCTGCCACGCCTGGTCCGCGCCGCACTCGACGGCACCACTATCGACTCACTGAACTGGACTGACATCCTGCCGCTGTTGCGTAAACTGCTGAGCCTCAATCTGGCCAACTATGATGCCAGTTATGTAGCCGGCCCAATCAAACAATGGCTGGTTTACCTTCGTTACTACTATCCTCAGGCCGCCGTCATGTTTGAATCGATTAAACGTGAGCGTGACCCGGAGCGAATTGAGGCAATACTTGAGCAGTGCAGCCAATCGACGCATTTCTCCAAGCGCGTTGCCTGAAAAACTACGGACTGATTTTCAATGGCATACAGCGCGTTCGTGAATCAGGGTCGCAGTATCGCATCGACAAGATAGGGCCCTGGAGTGTCGATTGCCCTCTGTAGTTGCTCTACAAATTCTTCAGCCGTCGTAGCTCTGCCACCCGCAACACCCATACCTGCAGCCAGCGCAACGAAGTCCATATTGGGAGTGCCAATATCCAGCGTGGACGATGCTTTGGGACCCGGCTTGCCACCACGTGCGCCGGTGCGCGAAAACTCCAGCTCGAGAATACTGTATTTGGCGTTGTTGAAAATCACCACCGCGACATCCAGGTTTTCTCGCGCCATGGTCCACAGGCTTTGTATGGTGTACATCGCGCTGCCATCACCCTCCAGACAGATAACCTTGCGATCGGGGCAAGCTATAGCCGCGCCCACAGTGGCGGGCAAGCCCCACCCAATAGAACCGCCTGTAAGGTTCAGCCAGTCGTGGGGTCGTGACGATGCTGTCATCGGGTAGCAGGCAAGGCCCGAGGTGATGCCCTCATCGACGACAATCGCATTCTCGGGTATGAGCTGAGCCAATGCAGCACCCACTGCAGCTGCATCCAGAGCACCGGAAGGCAAATCAGGCGGGTTGAAACTGTACGTGTCGGGGGCCACAGCATCTGCGCCCAGACCCGCGATCACGGCTGCAAGCGCTTGATCTATATCGTCATCAGCGCCAGCCAGCACAAGCTCTTCACAGTCAGCAGGTGGAATGCAACTGGGCACATCGGGATACGCAAAAAACGAAACCGGCGAATCCGCACCAAGCAGAATAAGCTGCTGCACGTCCTTCATATAGTCTATCGCCAGCTCGGCAAGGTATGGCAGTCGTTCAACAACGCCGGCACCTGCGCC